>JALRLA010000088.1 GCA_023254645.1 Bacteroidia bacterium | reverse complement strand
CCACAGCTTAGTCCTTGTTCATCGTAGGGTTGACCAGTCTCGTGGGTTCTGTATCGCACATGCGACTGGGCAACATTCACTGGCGCACGGCCATTGTGTTTGGTATACCCTCCATCATCTCCGTATATATCACTCGCCATTACATTGTTCCCATGATACCCGATACGGTGATGACCATGGGTTCGTTTGTGGTGACCAAGAGCATGGCCTTGTTGATCCTGTTTGCCGTGATCATGGTGTTGGCGGCCTATTCCATGATTCGCAAGGGCAAACCCCAAGCGGCCGAGTCAGGAGAAATTGCTTACAATTATCCCTTGATCACCGTTGAAGGGTTGGTCGTGGGTTTGGTGACTGGATTGGTCGGTGCCGGAGGCGGATTTTTGATCATTCCTGCCTTGGTTCTTTTGGCCAAACTTCCCATGAAGCAAGCCGTAGGAACTTCTTTGATCATCATTGCCTCCAAGTCCTTGTTGGGCTTCTTGGGAGATCTTGGGCAGGGAAGTCAAACGATTGACTGGAATTTCCTTTTGATCTTTTCGGCCATAGCCGTTGGTGGTATTTTGTTTGGTGCCCAGCTGTCTAAGAAGATCAGCGGCGACAAACTCAAACCTGCCTTTGGTTGGTTCGTGCTGATCATGGGTGTATACATCATCATCAAAGAAACTCTATTGTAAGCCCTATGAACCCAAAATCACTCGAATCGCTCGTCAAAACCATGGCCGGACTCTTGTGGTCCTTGGGTTTGATGGTTGTGGGTATTGTGGCCATTACCGTTTGGACCCTCTGGGGCTCCAAATACGAGTTCCACCAAAACAAAGAACCCCTTTCAGACTCTGCCATGTTGGCCTGGAAGCTCAGCCAACCGGTTCAATATGCTTCTTTGGATACCAGCAGCGACTTGTGGAAAGCCCTCGATGTGAATCAACTGCCCGAAGGCGCGCGCAAAACTCAGTTGTTGTACGGAAAGGAATTGGTGGCTCATACAAGTAAATACTTGGGCCCCAAAGGTTCGGTTGCCCAATTGAGCAATGGTTTGAATTGCCAGAACTGCCACTTGAACGCAGGTACGCAACCCTGGGGTAATAACTACGGTTCAGTAGCCGCTATTTATCCTAAGTTTCGCGCCAGAAGCGGTACGGTTGAAGACATTTACGAGGAGCTTCTTAGAATAACCGGATACAACAATGTACCTATTCTTGAAGAGCAGTCTTTCAGCCCATTGCTGAGCGATGGTTCAAAACAGGAAGAATCCATTAAACGCTTCATGGCAAGCAGAGGCTTCAATGAAGTTCAAAACATGCCATTTGTTAACGCAAACAATCAAAATCCACAAAATCAAAAGCACCAAGTCAAGTTAGTAAATCCATTACGAGAAGAGGAGGCTGTGCTTCGTCAGTCTCTATTACCTCAGTTGATTTCAAATTTTAGCCGTAATTTTAGAAGAGGATTCCAACAGCAAAAAATTTATGAAATTGGGAGTGGCTACAAAAAGAAAGGGAGCCAGTATTCTCAAGAAAAGATTTTCTCAGGTGTAATAAATTATCCAAAACTTGAAGATAACAATATATTTTTTATCAAAGGGATGGTCAGCGACATGCTTTCGCTGATTGCCCAAAAAAATTATTCTTTTCAATCCCTTGGGGGTCATGGTTCTTTCTCTG
>JALRLA010000072.1 GCA_023254645.1 Bacteroidia bacterium | reverse complement strand
GTACGATTTTTTTCATGTGCGGGAGTTGAATTTGCACTCGATTTGTCAAAGGTCGTGCCAAATTGGCTCTCTCACATACGGGTTTGGGGTTATTTTTGTCAGATGCAAAAGCCTTCACTGCCCTCTGGAACCCGTGATTTTGCGCCTCAGGTGCTCAAGCGCCGTCAGGCCATCATGCGCGTGTTGGAGCAGGTTTTTCTCTCGCACGGATTCGATCCCATTGAAACCCCGGCCTTGGAAAACCTCAAAACCCTTCAGGGTAAATACGGGGATGAAGGCGACCAGTTGCTGTTTCGCATTTTGAATTCAGGCGACTTCATGGGCAAGGCCCCGGAAGAATTGCGCGGCGATTCAAAGGCTTTGTCTTCTCATATTTCTGACCGGGGTCTTCGTTACGACTTGACGGTACCCCTGGCTCGATTTGTGGTCATGAACCGCGGGCAGTTGACCTTCCCGTTTAAGCGTTACCAAATGCAGCCGGTTTGGCGGGCCGATCGCCCCCAAAAAGGTCGCTACCGTGAGTTTTGGCAGTGCGACATTGATATAGTAGGCGCTGATTCTGTGCTCTGCGAAGCCGAGTTGGTGGAGATGTATTTGGAGAGCTTTGCCAAACTGGGATTGGGTGTTCAAGTGCGCATCAATCACCGCGGATTATTGGATGCCTTGCTTCCTGCCTTGGGCTCCAAGTCGGCTTGGAACGAATTCATGATCTCGATTGACAAGGCTGATAAAATTGGGCGAGATGGCGTGAGCCAAGATTTGATCAATCGGGAAATGGGTCATGCTGTTCCCGTTTGGGAATGGTTGTGCGAGGCCCAAGATCTGGACAGCTTTGAAGCCAAATTGGAGGCCTTTGAAGACCGCAAGATATACGAGGTCGAAGACGCCAATGCGCAGTCGGTCGAGCAGGGCAAGACGGCTTGTGAAAAAGCCATTCACGACTTGAAACTGCTCAAGTCCTTGTTGCCCGACCAAGCTTCGGTTGTGCTCGATTTGACCCTGGCCCGCGGCCTGAGCTATTATACCGGTGCGGTGTTTGAAGTGAGCGCTGACGATGCGCGACTGCCGGCTGACTTTCGTTTGGGAAGCATTGGTGGTGGCGGTCGATACGACAACCTGACCGGAGCCTTTGGCCTGGCCGATGTGCCCGGAGTAGGGGTGAGTTTTGGCTTGGATCGCATCTACGATACCATGGAGGCGGCTGGCCTGTTCGCCGAAGATAGCCAAGCCATTGCAGGGGTATTGCTTTGCCCGATGGATGAAGAATCGTTTGCCCTGGCCACTCAGGCTTCTCGCGATTTGCGTGCAGCGGGCATTCCTTCAGAAGTTTATCCGTCAGCGGCCAAATTGAAAAAGCAGCTGGATTATGCCAATAACCGGGGCTATGCTTTGGTCGGCATCATTGGAGACCAAGAAAGAGCCGAGCAATGCATCATGCTGAAAAATTTGCAAACGGGCCAACAAGAAAAAATAGGAATGCAGCAATTGACCGAACAGGTGAAAGGAGTTTTGGGTGTCTAAACCATTGAATTTGAATCAGGCTTGGGTTCAAAGCCAGGAAGCCATTGAATTGAGTGCTGATGTGCGCCAGCGCATGCAAGACAGCGTCGATTTTTTAAAGCGCTATTTGGAGGCGGCTGAAGCGCCTGTGTATGGCGTGAATACCGGGTTTGGTTCGCTGCAAAACGTACGAGTACCCGATGATCAATTATCGGAATTGCAGCGCAATTTGCTCATCACCCATGCAGCGGGTACCGGTGAGGTATTGAGCCGTGATTTGCGCCGCTTGATGGTTTACCTCAAACTTCAAAACATGTCTCAAGGCTATTCGGCCTTGCGCCCCATCGTGTTTGAGCGTTTGGCCGCCATGTTGAACCAAGATTGTTTGCCCCGAGTGACCCAGCAAGGCTCTTTGGGGGCTTCTGGCGATTTGGCGCCCTTGGCCCAAATGGTGTTGCCCTTGATTGGTGAAGGCCAATTGGAAACGGCTGATGGAAAATGGATGTCAGGCGCTGAATGGTTGCAATCAAACGCTTGGGAGCCTTTGTTGCTGATGCCCAAAGAAGCCTTGGCCTTGATCAACGGAACCCAGTTCATGTTGAGCCATGCGGTTTTGACCCATAAGCGCATCGAACGAATGGGGGCTCAGCTGCCGCTGATTGCGGCCTTGAGTGCCGACGCCTTTGATTGCCGTCCTGAACCCTTTGAAGCGCCCTTGCACCGCATTCGCCCCCATCATGGGCAGGTGCACGTGGCCCAGCAAATGCGGGAATTGCTGGCTCAATCGCCCATGGCGGCCTTGCCCAAGAAGCAGGTGCAAGACCCCTATAGTTTTCGCTGCATACCGCAGGTACACGGCGCCAGTTGGGATGCCTTGAACCATTGTTTCTCGGTATGGGAAACCGAACTGAATGCGGTGACCGACAACCCCAACGTGTTTGAGGAAGAAAACCGGGTCTTGAGCGGAGGGAATTTTCATGGCCAACCGCTGGCCTTGACGCTGGACTATGCGGCCATGGCCTTGGCCGAATGGGCGAACATTTCAGAGCGCAGAACCTATTTGCTCATTGGGGGCCAACGCGGATTGAAGCCCTATTTGGCCGATGATCCTGGTTTGGATTCAGGTTACATGATTGCCCAGTACAGTGCGGCTGCGTTGGTGAGCCAAAACAAGCAGTTGTGCACACCCGCCTCAGTTGATTCAATCGTGAGTTCAAACGGGCAAGAAGACCACGTGAGCATGGGAGCCAATGCGGCTACCAAGTTGCTGCGAGTGGTAGATAATGTCGAGCGGGTCTTAGCCATTGAATGGCTGACCGCATGCAAAGCCATGGGTCAGCGCAAGGCTTATAATCAATCGCAGGGATTGGCCGATCAAACGAATCCGGAATTGGAAGCCAAATGGGCCGAATTTGAAGCGCTCATGCCAGGTACGCACCAAGACATTCCCATGGAAACCTTGATCGAACTCTCTCGTTCCTATTTGTTCGGCTAATCAATAGCCGACAGCCCCTTAAAACGGGTTGCTCCACTTGGCGGCGCTGTACAAAGCCGTGCCGTTCAGTGTGCTCAAGAAGGCGATCAAGTCGCTGCGCTCGGTGGTGCTGATGTTCAAACGCTGAGGGTTGCCGTTTGGGGTCAAACGCGGGTCAATGGTCGTGTTTCCGGGGCGAATCAAAATGTTGTTGTAATGCCCAATCACATTGGCCAAGGTGGCGAAATTCGCTGAGTGCATGAAGGGTCCATTCAACTGGCCATCGGGGTTCATCAAATCCCGCAAAGAGGGAGAGCGGGTATTGCCCAAATCCAATACAGCGGGGTTGCTCAGGTTGCCCACAATGCCGTTGTTTCGGCTGTTGGGGTCAATGTCGAATTCGGGGGCTTGGTGGCATCCGCCGCAACCTAAACCGCCCGAGATGCGGTTCCCAGTGGCGTCAAAAGTGGGGGGAGCCAAAAACAACTGTTTGCCGGCATTTTCAGAGGCCGTAAAATTCTGGAAAGGGGCGCCGTCATTGGGAGCCATGGCTCGGCCTTTGTCGTATTTGCTGTCGAACGATTGAATGCTGCGCACGAACTGGGCCAAGCATTCTTGCAAGGTGGCTTCACCCACAAAGCTCAAGTCGTCGCTGCCGTAAGCCCAAGCGAATAATTCTTGGTAGTAGTCGGTGCCTTTGATCTTGTCGATCAAGACCCCTATGCCAGGATCGCCGTTTTCGCCGCTGTATCCCATTTCGGTGTGGTCCTGAATGGGCATGGAGGTTTGCTGCTCCAAACTGGCGGCCCGTTCGTTCCAAAAGAATTTGTTTTCGCGAGCGAAGCGAGCGTTGACCAAGCGCATGCTGTGGCGACCCGTGAGTCCGTTTGAGCCTCGGCTCTGAGAGGCGGTATCGCCAAAGGCAAAGGCTTGCAAATGGCAAGAGGCACAGGCTGTCTTGCCGTCGGCAGAAAGCAATTTGTCGTAGAACAATACCCGGCCAATGGTGGCTTTGCGATCGCTGATGGGGTTGGCCATGCCATTGTCTTTGGTGATGTAGGTGGGAACCACCTGCATGGCGTAATTCTCAGGGTTGTTGATGTCGATTTTGCCTTGAAAGGTTTTGTCGATAGCTGCGTGTGAAAACCCGCTGGGATCTTCTTTTCGTTTGCATGCTCCCAAAAAAAGAGCCATTCCCAGTAGGGTCGTCAGTGCCAATCTCATAATTCTATGACGCAAGGTAGGGGTCATAGGTTTAATGAAGGCCCCAGATTTTTAGGAATTCATGGCTTCTTGGACCGTTTGCCAGACCTCGTCTCGGCCCCGTTTGTCTTCTGATGAGCTAATGATCAGCGGGGGGATTTCTTCCCACATTTCGAGCAAGGCGGTTTTCAAGCCTTCGACGTTTTGTTCCAATTCAGCGGCCTTGAGCTTGTCGGCCTTGGTGCCTACTAAGACCATGGGTATTTGGTTTTCGCCGCAGTCGGCTATGAAGTCGAGGTCGATTTTTTGAGGGGGCAAGCGCAAATCGAGCAGAACAAAAAGGCAATACAAGTTGGGCCGCTCTTTCAAGTAGAATCCGATCATTTTGCCGAATTTCTCGCGGGTTTTTTTGGACACTTTCGCGTATCCGTAGCCGGGAAGGTCACAAATCTGCAAGGTTTCGTTAATGCGAAACAGGTTGAGCGTCTGGGTTTTGCCTGGGGTAGAAGAAGTCTTGGCCAAGCCCTTGCGCTCGCAAAGCATGTTGATGAGCGAGCTTTTGCCCACGTTGCTTCGCCCGATGAAGGCAAATTCGGGTTGCGTCTGGTGGGGCATATCCACGCAGCGTTCCCAACTTCCTAAAAATTCTGCTTTGTCAATTCTCATGGCTGCTGTTTGGCTCGAGGCGGGCGTTGCTTCTGTTGTATATTTGCCGCACTTTGACTGCGACCGTAAAACCCGATCCTCGTTCCGAGTCTTCAAAAAAACAACAAGTTGAGGAAATGTTCGATGCCATTTCCCCACGCTATGACTTTTTGAACCATGCTTTGTCTTTTGGAATTGACTATTCCTGGAGAACCAAGGTGCGCAAAAAGGTCGCGGCCTTGGGCGCTCAACGGGTGATGGATGTCGCCACTGGTACCGGTGATTTGGCCTTGGAATTGATGAAAATTCCCGGTGTACATGTGACCGGAGTGGACATTTCTGCCGGAATGCTGGAAGTAGGCCGGCAAAAAATCAGCCATCGAGGTTTCGCCGAACGCATTGTTATGCAACAGGCCGATGCCGAAAATTTGCCTTTTGAAGAGGCCAGTTTCGATGCCATAACAGTATCGTTTGGAGTGCGAAATTTTGGCGATTTGCCCAAAGGATTGGGCGATATGTTCCGGGTGCTGAAACCCGGTGGCCGCTTGTTTGTACTGGAGTTTTCTCAGCCCAAAGCCCGCTGGTTCAGCGCCTTGTACTGGTTCTATTTCAAATACATTTTGCCGATTCTGGGCCGTTTGTTGTCGCGCAGCGTCAATGCCTACACCTACTTGCCCGCTAGCGTGAAAGCCTTTCCTGAAGGGGAAGAATTTTCGGCCATTGCCAAAGAAGTGGGCTATTCTAGCGTTACTTATACACCCCTGACCATGGGGATATGCACCTTGTACGATTGCCAAAAAGCTTGAACCAACGAATTGCCATAGCGCTGATGGCCCTATTGGGTTTGCTTTCGCCTCTTCAGGCGAGCCAGCAAGACAGCAGCCTAATGGCTTCGTATGCGCATTTGTACGCCCCTT
>JALRLA010000313.1 GCA_023254645.1 Bacteroidia bacterium | reverse complement strand
CGTGAGCCGAACCATGCAGTTGGCTCAAAAGCTGTATGAAAACGGTCACATTACCTACATGCGAACCGACTCAACCAACTTGAGTCAATTGGCTTTGAATGCCGCCAAAGAAGAGGTGGTGAGTCAATACGGCGAGGCTTTCAGCCACACACGCCAATACGCGACCAAGAACCATGGGGCACAAGAGGCTCACGAAGCCATTCGTCCCACCTTTTTCTCCAATCACAGTGCAGGTTCTAACCCACAAGAGCGCAAATTGTATGAGTTGATTTGGAAACGGGCTATTGCGTCTCAAATGTCAAAAGCTGAATTGGAAAAAACCACCATCAGCATCGATACGGCCCAACAGTCGGCTCCGTTCAAAGTAGAAGGCGAAGTCATTCGCTTCGAAGGATTTTTGAAAGTTTACTTGGAAGGACGCGATGATGAAGATGACGAAGAACAATCGGGTCTGTTGCCGGCTGTGGAAGTAGGGGAAGCTTTGGTTCGAGACAGCATTCGGGCTACCCAGCGCTACCAAAAACCAAAGCCGCGTTACACCGAAGCATCGCTGGTAAAAAAGTTGGAAGAACTGGGTATTGGAAGACCTTCGACTTATGCTCCAACCATCAGTACGGTTCAGAAGCGTGGCTATGTTGTCCAGGAGAACCGAGAGCCGTCCAAGCGAAACATTGAGTGCTTGGAATTGAATGACGATGGCATAAAAAAGTCCATTCAAAGCGAGAATTATGGGCAGGAGAGAAACAAGTTGTTCCCCACTGACATTGGATCTTTGGTGACCGATTTCTTGTTGACCCACTTTGATCAAATCATGGATTTCGGCTTCACCGCCAGTGTTGAAAAGCAGTTTGACGAAATTGCCCAAGGAATGAAGGCATGGCAAGACATGTTGACGGAGTTCTATGGCCCATTCCACTCAACGGTTGCCCAAACGGCCGATACAGCTGAACGAGTGACGGGTGAGCGAATCTTGGGGGAAGACCCCAAAAGCGGCTTGCCCATTTTGGCTCGAATGGGTCGATACGGAGCCTTGGTTCAAAAAGGGGATAAAGATTCAGGTGTAGATCCCGTTTTTGCCAGCCTGCAAGCCGGGCAAACCTTGGAATCCATTACGCTTGAGGAAGCCTTGAAGTTGTTTGAATTGCCCCGCGAAATTTGTGTCATTGAGGGAGAAGCTGTGATTGCAGCCGTAGGTCGTTACGGGCCCTATTTGAAATACAAGGGTAAGTTCTTTAACGTTTCGGCCGATACCGATCTCATCGGTATGACGGAATCACAGGGACAGGCCATCATGGCTGAATTTCTGAGCCAACCCCAGTATCCTCTTGAAGTGGGTACTCATAACGGCCATGCCTTGCTGGTCAATAAGGGTCGTTTTGGTCCCTATGTGAAGTACGATAAGCTTTTTGTCAGCATTCCAAAGGGAGAAGATCCCAGTACTATCACCGAAGAACGGGCTATTCAATTGGTAGAAGCCAAGTTGAAAGGGGAAAAAGCAGCGGCTTTGAAAGAATTGGATGCTGCGAATGGTATTGTGATCGTCGACGGTCGTTACGGTCCCTACATCAAGCAAGACAAAGTCAATGCTCCCATTCCCAAAGGAACCGATTGGAATGAAGTGACCTTGGAGCAGGCCCAAGAGTGGTTGAAAGAAGCAGCGAGCAAGAAAAAAGCTCCCGCCAAAAAGCGCAAGTAATGGATTACAAGCAACTCCCGGCGATGATCAGCCTTTTGGATGATTCTGATACGGAGGTTGTCAGAATTGTGGAATCTCGTTTGATAAGTGAGGGGATTTCCATTGTTCCAGAGTTGGAGCAAGCCTGGTTTTCATTGAGTGAAGGGCCCATATCTGGGAAATTGGCTGAAATCATCAGTGAAATTCAGCATAAGGATCTGTGCCAGGCTTTTGAAGAGCTTTGGTCCAAACCCCATGTTTCGCTATTGAAGTCCTGGATTTGTTTGAGTCGGGTTCAAGCCCCTCAACTGGAAGATATCGACATTCGACAGAAAATAAATGAATTAAAACTGGATGCTTGGGCGCAATTTGGATCCTTGAGAGACCCTTTGCAACAAATGTCCGTTCTGAATGATGTGTTGTTTCGGCAGCACCAATTTCAGGGCAATTCCAGTCAGTACCACGCCATTGAGAATTCCCTTATTCATGAAACCTTGAAGAGGAAATTGGCCAATCCTATCAGCTTGTCCATGTTGTATATCATTGTGGG
>JALRLA010000356.1 GCA_023254645.1 Bacteroidia bacterium | reverse complement strand
CGGCAACGGAATCTACTTCGTTCGCTTGAGCAACCAAGGTCAGACTACAACCAAGAAGGTTGTAGTGAAGAACTAAACCCTTCATTGATTTCATAGGAAGGCCCCGCCGAATAGGCGGGGCTTTCTTTTTTATTGGCACATTACGACAGTCATTCGTTAAAAATCTTAATAATCATAAAAATGTCAATATTGCCATCAAATACTAAATAAAAGTGGTGCAAATAATGGAAATCTTCAGTTAGTCATGTGATTCGTTAAAAATCTGTCAGTTTGATTGACACCTTTTTCTCAAATTGCGTCTCTTAATTGTATTCACACAAAAAGTACTATGAAATCAACTTTTACTAAACTCAAACAATTAGCATTTCTTGCGATGGGAGCGTTTGCTTTGGCTGCGCCGTCGTCCCTGAGTGCTCAACTCTGTTCAGGTACGCCCGCGTACGGTTCAGGGAACTGTACAGTTGGTGGGTCAGACCGTCCGGGTGATCTAATCGACGTTACAGTCAAAAACAAAGCCGGAAAGGTTTTGTACTCTGCCTCAGGCATTGGTCCTGGTGCAACTTGTGCTTCGGCATCAGCCGCGTATCAAGGAATTTTGAACGCAAGTTCTGCTTTCGACGTTACGGCTGGTGAGGAACTCACTTTGGAAATCGCAGGTGGCTCTTGGGCTACTGGTGGTTGGACCACTCGTGTCGGTGTTTGGATTGATGCCAACAAAGACAACAGTTTTGCCTCTAGCGAAAACATCATTGATCCCAACAACAATTCTGTAGGATCTACCGCTTCTCCTTTCACGGTGAAGATGCCATGTTTTACCTCAGCAGGTACCAGTTACATGCGTTTTCGTGGTTGCCCATCGGTTTACACCATGACCAAAAACAACGGCTGCGGTTCAGGTTCAGTTTACTACGGTAACACCTTTGATTTGGCTATCAATCTTGTCGTTCCCCCTCCACCAGTAGCCGGCTTCATTGTTCCTACAGGCCCGAACTACGAGAAGACGAGCGTAACCTTCTTGGCTACAAACCCCAACAACGGTGCTGATTACACATGGACCTTTGACAAGGCCGATGCTGTCATTCAAGGCAAGACCTCTCGCGGAACGGCTCGTTGGGACAATCCCGGAACATACGATGTAAAGATGTTGGTTGATTTCTGCGGATCTCAGGATAGCATCACCAAAACAGTCAAAATCATTACGCCAACTGCTGCTCCAAACGCGGAGTTCATTGCTGATTTGAATGAAGTAGAGATTTACTACAATGTTCAGTTGTTCGACTTGAGCGATAACGGTGCGTACAAGTGGGATTGGGAATTGAAATCTCCCACCGGTGCTGATGACCAGTCTGCCACTTCCCAAAACCCCGTGTTCACCTTGAACGAGAACGGTTGGTACGAAGTATGCTTGACTTCCGAGAACGGCGTAGGTCCTTCAACCAAGAAGTGCAAGAGCAAGTACATCGAGTGTACAGCTCCCACACAATACTACATGGGCCCCAGCAAAGAGGGCGCGAGCAAAAACGGAACCTTGTTTGACAACGGTGGCCCAACGGCCAACTACGGCAACAACCGCAAGCCTTCTATTGACTACTTCAAGATTTTGCCTTGTGGTGCTGAGACCATCACCTTGAGTTTTGCAGAATTGAAGTTGGCTGATGCTGGCGATAAAATGCGCATTTACGATGCAGGTGAGGCAGATCCTTCCAAAGAGGTAACTCCCAAAGAAGGCATTACGTCTACCAACCAAGCGCACTGGGATACCACCGATATCGTGTTGACCAGCGGCGCCGGTTACATCACTTTTGAGACCAACGGATCAGGCAACGACAAAGGGTTCATTTTGAACTGGAAGAGCAAGTTGGCACCTGCCACGTCTCCCATTGCCAAGTGGACTACTGACTTTAACCCTTCAGCCAACTCTGTAGCGGTCGACTTCAAAAACGCTTCTAGCAACACCAAGGGTGTACCTAGCTACGAGTGGTGGATTGACCAGAACATTGCCGGAACAGGCGAGAACTACACCGAGTTCTTCTCAACTGACGGAACCTACGAGGTTTGTTTGGTTGCCCAGACTTGCAACGGTAACGATACCTTCTGCGACAACATCACCATAGTAACCCCCAGCAAGCCTGGCTACTTGGATTACACGGCTGACAATGTTCGCCCCAACGTATTGGATGTAGTGAGCTTCACCACGAAGACCGACTACGCCAACCAGTTTGAGTGGAGCATTTTCCCCACTTCATTTACTTACATGAACGGTACTAGCGCTTCTAGCCAGAACCCCCAGATCAAGTTCTTGAAGGGCGGTGCTTATACCTTTACCTTGAAGGCTTGGAACTCTGTAGGTGGCGATTCGGCTACACAGAAGAAGTTGATCAAGAACAAGTATGTGATTGTTCTGGATTACTGCACACCTTTGGTTAGCATGTTGTCATCTGACGTTGCGATCAATACAGTGACCTTGGAAAACAGCAATGGCGTGAAGTTGATCAACAGCAATACAGATGGTGGTCAAGCGGCTTATACCAGCTATGCTGAAACCAAATACCCCGCTGTATTGACCTTTGGTTCTACTTATGATTTGACTGTTACTCGCTTGTCGAACTCTAACCCCGTGAATTACAAAGCTTGGGTTGACTGGAACATTGATGGTGATTTCAACGATGCAGGTGAGGAAGTGATGAGCACTGGAAGCATGACGGGTACTAGCGCGAGCGCCTCCGTTAAGGTTCCCAAATTGAGCCAGAGTTTTGAAGGTTTGACCCGCTTGCGTGTGGCTGCTTCATTCTCGAATTTCTCAAATACGCCATGTGGTGTCAACCAAGTAGGTGAGTACGAAGATTATTTGCTGAAATTGGCCAACGACATGACTGTGCCTACTATCCGTTTGGTGGGAAGCGATACGATTCGTGTGGAGCGCGGTTCCAGCAAGACTTCTTGCTATGCCGAAGTGGCCAATTCAACTTACTCTGCGAATGACCCCACTGAAGGCGACATGACTTCATTGGTGGTAGTGAATAGCGATTTGGATTGCACGGTTCCAGGTGTATACAGCATCACCTTCGATGTAGAAGACGCTTCTGGTAACAAAGCAGAGCAACGCACTCGTACCGTAATCGTCGTTCTCGACCGTACCGCTCCTGTATTGACTTTGAATGGAAATACCACCATTACCATGGAGCAATGCGATACCTACAGCGAATTGGGTGCAGTGGCCAACGATGCCGTAGATGGCAACTTGACCTCGGCCATTCAAATTTCTGGTAGTGTTGATGCTAGCACTGTAGGTGATTACACCCTGGTTTATACCGTGAAGGATGCTCAAGGAAACACCGCTACCGCCACTCGTTTGGTTCAGGTGCGTGACACCAAGAAGCCCGGTATTTACCGTTTGAATCAGCGCATCACCGATGGAGCTACCATCGATGTGCAGATCAAGTCTCCTTTTGTTGATGAGGTTTACGCCATGGACGACTGCAATGGTTCCATCTTCTTGAGCAAGAACCCAGGATTCAATGGTCAGGTAAATACGCAGATTCGCGCAACTTACCCCATCACTTACAAGGCCAAAGATCCTAGCGGAAACGCAGCCGATGAAGATGGCTATACCATCAATTACCGCGTTGACGATTTCATCGCCCCCAACATCGAGTTGAATACCAGCGATACTATTTTGCACGATGTCATGACTCCATACTCTTCACGCAGCGTGACGGTGAGCGACAACTACTACCCCTTGTCTCAGATTTCTGTGACCAAATCAGGTTCTGTTGATGTCTACACCTTGGGTATGTATGAAGAGTCTTATACCGCCATTGACGAGAGTGGAAATTCAACTACCAAATCACGTTTCGTGAAGGTAGTAGACCGCAAAGCGCCAGAGCTTGTAGCTCCTGTTGTGAGCGCTTGTGTAGGTACTCCTTTCTGGGCCATGAGTGGTATTCAGGTTCGCGACAACTATTATTCGGCTACCGATTTGATGCCTTTGGTTGAGGTGGTTACCCACAATGTCAACATTTGGCAGAGCGGAGTGTACAGCATCACTTATCAAGTGACTGACCCTAGCGGCAACCAGTCTAACTTGGTGGTTCGCGAAGTCTACGTGGAATATCCTCCCAACTGTTTCAATACCTATATGGGTGTTGAAAAGGCCAGTGCTGAAGGTAGCTTGAGCGTGCAGCCTAACCCTAGCCGTGGTGAAGTTACCTTGGTGTGGAAAGGCATTGCTCAGCAGAAGGCAGACATCTCTGTCATCAATGCCATGGGTGCTGTCGTTTACCAATTGAACGGTGTAGAGAATGGCTTTGGCCGTCAAACTTTGGATCTGTCTCACGTTGCCCCTGGTATGTATACCGTGCGCGTGATTCAAGGTGTTGAAGTACAAACCCAGAAACTGATCATCAATCGTTGAGTGGACTTTTGATGAAATGAAAAAGGGCTCCTTCGGGAGCCCTTTTTTTATACCTACTGAAATTAAGGTTTGATGACGTAATGAGTCGATCGGTCGGTTTGCTGCTTCAATACCCAGGTGCTCGCATCGGGTAATTGGGCTTCAATGCCTGGCTCAGGCTGGTAGATGCTGATCATTTCTAGTCCTGGCTGAACAAAGAGTTCCATTTCTAGGCTATCCAATTCGGCTTTTAAGCTCTCCAGTCGAGATTCATTAAAATCGATCACACAGGTGAAATGAGTCGCCGAATTTTGCATCAAATTCAGGCGAATCTTTAAGGCGTTGAACAAAGTGAACAATTGCATCAACTGGGTCTCGGCGATGAAAGTCAAATTGCGCGTCGAAAATCGCAAAAGTGCTTGGTTCGACTTGTGAATCAAGCAAGATTGTGCCAAGTTGGTTGAGCGACTGTCAACTCGAGTTCCTTCCTGTTCAGGATCTGAAAAACTCTTTACAAAAAGAGGAATGTTGGCCGCTTGAAGGGGTTGTATGGTTTTGGGGTGAATAACCGAAGCTCCGTAATAGGCCAGTTCAATGGCATCAGCGTACGACAATTCTTTCAACAAGATAGGATTGGCGAATTTCTTCGGGTCGGCGTTCATAACTCCAGGAACGTCTTTCCAAATGGTGACAGACTGTGCCCCCAATAAACGGGCAAAAATGGCCGCTGTATAATCCGAACCCTCACGGCCTAGGGTGGTGTTTTCCCCATTCGGTCCCTTGCCGATGAAGCCTTGTGCAATGACAAGGTTTTTATCAGCTAAAGGTTGGAGACGGTTGCTGATAACCGTAGAGGTTT
This sequence comes from Bacteroidia bacterium, assembly GCA_023254645.1. Classification (GTDB taxonomy): domain Bacteria; phylum Bacteroidota; class Bacteroidia; order NS11-12g; family UBA955; genus JALRLA01. The sequence goes on along the minus strand of JALRLA010000356.1, from coordinate 1,921 downwards.
GTTCCCACATTACCTTGGCATCGCGGTAGCGATCATCGGTCAATATGAAATTGCGAGAATCTACCCACTGGTTTCGCAAACCGCTAAAGAGTAAAAAGGCAGAGACAATTCTGGTAGATATCAACTCTCCAAATGCGATGATTTGATCGTAGTAGAAGTCATAATCATGTTTCAAGTTGGCATTGTCAATGGCGCATTCCAATTCCAGATACAGATTTTGAACATCGATGCGGCCAAACAAGTGCTCGGCGGGAAACAATTCGCTAAGAATCTCGTCGTGATATTGCTTGAATTCGGCAACATGTTGTGCCAAGCTGTCTTCATTATGATAGGAAGCATGAATGATTTTTTCAAGCGCATTGGTACTCTTTCCCATCGCAGAAATCACCACCAATACATTCGATTGGCCATATTTTTCGATGATTCGAGCTACGTTTCGAACACCTTCGGCATCTTTTACCGAAGCCCCACCAAACTTAAATATCTGCATCTTTTTCAAATGTTCCACGAGGGAGGACGATGGTCTGACCTCTTTTTCGTTGATTTGCAAAGGTAAAGCCGATTTTGGTTCTTTGACTATGCCCTATAACGGTCTCATTACTCTCGAACAGTTTATCGTCGATCAGCAGTCCTTGTATAAGGATGCAGGTGGATCACTCTCTAAGATTTTTCGCTCACTTGAGCTGGCCGCTAAAATGGTTAACCGAGATGTTCGCAAGGCCGGGTTGGTCGATATTTTGGGCAATCAGGGTTCTATCAATGTTCAGGGTGAAGAGCAAAAGAAATTGGATGTCATCGCCAATGATATTTTCTTGCAGACTTTATCTCGCTCTGGAGAGGTGAGTGTTATTATTTCAGAAGAGAATGACGATCCCTACTTTGTTCCAGGCTGCGAAAATGAGAAATACATTGTGGCCATCGATCCCCTTGATGGTAGTAGCAACATTGATGTAAACGCCAGTATTGGTACCATCTTTAGCATCTACCGAAGACCCAATGCTCAAAAAGATCCAACTCTAGAGGACTGCTTGCAAAAAGGCAAACACCAAGTAGCTGCAGGGTATTTCATCTACGGTTCGTCGACCATGCTCGTATATACGACGGGTGTAGGAGTTAATGGATTTACGTTAGACGATAACATTCAGGAATTTTGCCTTTCGCATCCGAACATTGAGATTCCTGAAGAGGGGAAGGTTTATAGCGTTAACGAGGGGAATTCCGATACATTTCCCGTGGCATATCAGCGCTATTTGGCCTATTGCAAGGAAAAGGACAAGGCCAGCCATCGCCCATATTCGGCTCGATACATTGGCAGTTTGATTGCTGATTTTCACCGAAACTTACTCAAGGGAGGGGTCTTTTTGTATCCTCCGACCCAGTCGGCGCCCAATGGCAAGTTGCGTTTGATGTACGAGTGCAACCCGATGGCGTTTTTGGTTGAGCAAGCCGGCGGATCAGCCCATTCAGGCTCTGAGCGCATTCTACAAGTAGCTCCCACTGAATTGCATCAGCGAGTGCCTGTGATCATGGGTTCCAAGAACATGGTCAATAAGGTGCTGGAATTCATAGCGGAGACCAGCTTGCAAGACGCCTAATGAACCGAGGCCATTTCCCGAATGATGGAAATGGATTTCAATGTCTTTCCGGGGAAAAAGGAAACCGTCAGGTACATGACGAGTTTGTCTAGCACTCCGAGACGTTCGGCTCTCGGAGCCTCCCAAATGCCACTTTGTTGGGCTTCCCATAGCAGGGTACAATCACGCTCGCTAAGCGAGTGTTGGGGCAGGCTGTTGGCTTGACCAAAGTGCCCATTCCAAACGTCGAGTCCCCCTTTTCTTTGAGCTTCGCGTAGGGGAAGGCCTTGGCCCAAACATTCACTGACATCCAAGCACAGTTGCAAGGGGAACCAACTCAAGCTGAC
>JALRLA010000322.1 GCA_023254645.1 Bacteroidia bacterium | reverse complement strand
AGTAGGGGTTGGTCTGGGGGTGCACCACGACCCAGTGAGAAGTGTCGTGTTGGCAACCCACATCAGAGGTAGCGGTCAGGGTGACTTGGTACGATCCTGCCGAGCTGTAGGAGTGCTTGGGCGAAGAAGATTGGGCCGTGTCGCCGTCTCCAAATGTCCACAAACGAGAATAGGTACCCGAAGACAAAGAGGTCTGATCGTCAAACTCAAACAAATTGCCTTTTAAACATTGTGAATCATTGCTAATGATGTCAAAGGCAACAATGGGGTTGGGATAAACCACCAAGGTGCTGGTAGCGGTATCATAACACCCGTCGCTTGATTTTGAAATGAGTTTGATTTCATAGTTTCCAGCACTTGTGAAACTCAGATTCAGAGATTTTGTCGTATCCGACTGTGAAACTGGATACTGCCATGTACGACCTGCTAGGTTCCATCCTGAACGAATGGAAGACGTATCGGTCAAGGAAAAGGAATTCCCCGTCAAACACTGCAAACTGTCGTCAACCCAAATTTTGGCTGCAGGGTTGGCTTGTACCCGCACATACTTGAATAAGGAGTCGCCACAACCATACGGACTTATTGCCTTCAATTGAACTTTGTACGTTCCGGCCTGGGAATAGGTATGGGTGGTAGGGTCACTTTGGGAAGTGTCGCCGTCTCCAAAATACCACGTGCGTTGATAGGTGTTGCTTCCAAAGGTGGTTTGGTCATCAAACCCAAACGAATTGCCCCGCAGGCATTGGGTGTCTTGTGTGGTGATTTTGAAGTTGATGTCGGGCTCAGGGTGAACGACAACATACTGCGCATTGGAATCAACACATCCGTAGTTGCTCTTGGCTACCAGGGCCACTCTGTATTTGCCAGCCGCCGTAAAATTGCGCGTTAGGGATGATTTTGAAGTTTGAATGCTATCGCTAAACCCTTGTGTTTTCCAAGTGTATTGAGATACCGATCCAGAAGTGATTTGGCTGGTATTGGTAAAGACAAAAGCATTGTTTTTGAGGCATTGAGAGTCATTGTTTATGACAAAGGAGACATCGGGCAACATGTGCAAGTTGAGCACATAGGTTGTGTCTTTTTTGCAACCGTTGGCATCGGTAATGGTCAGCTTATAAACCCCTGAATCCAACCGCGTTGTTGGATTGATTTTGATAAAAGAATCAGTTGAGTTTGTATTCTTTGGGGTAGTCCACGAATAGGAATATCCATACCCTGACCCTCCATATGGATGAGATTCGATGGCAAAAGAATCTCCTTCACAAACCGGCCCATTCGATGAAATGTTGGGATAAGGAAGCGGCCTAATGGTTACCGAGATGCTGGTATCAATGGCGCAACCGCTTGTTGTGTCAGTGATGGTCAGTTTATAGGTGCCGCTTTGGTTGTGTTGCGCGTTGGGAATGATGGCATTCTTGGTGAGCACCGAATACGATTGAGGCCCAGTCCATTTGAACTTCAACTTATTCGAACCTGATTTCAATGTGCTGATCAGCTTCAACGTATCTCCGGCACAAATCGGATCATTTTTGCTGATGGTCAAAGAATCCAGCTGGAACAAACCTACATCTATGGTAAAGGTGTCTTTACAACCCAAGCTGTCTTCTACGATGGCGGTGTATTTCCCAGTATTGCTAGTGCTAGCGTTTAAGATTCGAACGGATAAGCCCGAGTCTGAATACCCATTCGGGCCTAGCCATTTTACCTTTTTAAGCCGGTACCCTGTAGCGTCCAACTCGATGGTGTCTTTCGGGCAGACGGGCGAGTTTGATGACAATTCGGCCGTGGGTCCCAGTGTAATGGTTACGGTATCATACGATGTGCAGCCATGTTGGTCTACGACCCGAAGGGCGTATTTGCCGTCTGAAAAATCTTTGATAGCAGGGTAGCGAACCGTATCTCCTCCTGTCTTGGAAAAAAACACAGAATCCAGACTGTTCCAGTAATACTTGTAATTTGATTTGGCCCATGGCCCGGCAGTAGCTTGGAATTTGATCGTATCCCATTGACAATAATGGGTATCGGAGAGAATCGTATCAATCGGCAGCGGATAGAAATAGTTCACCCTAATTTTGGCTGTATCGCGGCAGCCAAAAGAATCAGTAACAATTAACTGGTACAGGCCCGTGTCTTTCCACCTGCCAATGTGTTTGGCTGTTTGTTGGGTAGAGAAAATGGTGTCTTTCGGCCCAGACCAGCTGAATCGGTGCTTTTTGAAATCCAAATTCCAGCGAGTGCTTTTGAAAGAGTCATTCAGATAGTGGGCACTGTCGGTGAAGTACAAGCTAAAGGTGTCATTCAAACAAACCGTGTCTTTGGTGATGACAGCGAATTTCTTGCAGTAGTAAAGGTCGGCGAAATAGGCGTCTGGTGGAGACCCCATTTTGCTTTGGAACGCATTTTTTACCAAATTCTTTTTGGAGCTTGTTTCGCCAACAAAATAGATGTCACCAAAAGACCCATGCGACAAATCATAACCATGGTCATTGTCGGCCGACCCGAAATAGGTTCCCCATACGCGGTCTCCAGCATTTGTGAATTTCACAACGAAGGCATCTGTCCCTCCTTCTTTGTCGTCTTGAAATGCATCGTCTGTTGCAATGATGTTTTGAATGGAGCCCCCATTGTCATTATACGAATCTGTTGATCCGGCTAAATAGATATAACCGAAATCATCGATTACCATTGCCCGAGCGTCGTCGTCATCATCTCCACCATAGTAGGTTGACCACAGCGTACTTAAATTGGAATTTAATTTGGCCAGGAACCCATCGTTGTTGGTAGATGCACCGCTTGCCCCATAATTCAAGCCTGTTCGAAACCCAGAAGAGCTGGCAATGTTGTTTTTGCTGTTTGTTATGCCGGTAATGAAAACTGAGGGCTCATAATAATCAACGCTGTAGCAAATGTCAATCGCCGAATCACCGAAGTACCTCGACCGTATTCGCGTTCCATTTGGCCGAAATTTGGCTACGAAACCATCGACATCGTAGGTGTAGTTGTTGGAAGTAGATATGCCGGATGAGGATGAAGTTTTTCCGACGAAGAAAATGGTGTCTTTTTTTCCGGCGCAAATAGAAAACCCCTCATCATCATTTGCACCACCGTAATAACTGAGAAACAGACATTGACCGTTGGGTTTGAATTTGCCGAATAATACATCGCCGTTGCCTTGGTTTGTGCTGCTGTGAATGGAATACGATGAACCGCTGGCTTTCTTTCCCAGTCCTGTTGATTTGCTCATTCCAATGAATAGAATGTTGCCAGTTGAGTCTATGTTTACCCCGTTTCCTTTGTCATCTGATGTCCCTCCTATATAGTTGAACCACTCCAAATGACCGGTATCGTTAAAAAGGGCTAGGAAGCCATCTTCATTGCCGTTGTAGGAGGAATCATGTTGTGCGTTGTAGCCAATCCATTTGGAATTTGTAACTCCGGTTAACACGGTCTTGCCGTTAGTAAAACACTTGATGTCATATGCCACGTCCTTTTGGCTTCCCCCAAAATAAGATGCATATAGGAGCGATGTTGAACCTCCGTCTTTGTGAACTTTACAGAAATACGCGTCATCAGCTCCTGATACGGAGGTAGAATACGCACCACTGGTAGCAAGGTTTTGGCTACTCGCTGACCCGCAGAAATAGGCGTGCCCATCTGCACTTGCGTCTGTACCGTAGCCGTAATCGCTCCCTGATCCTCCGTAATAAGTAGCCCACTTCAAAATGGGCAAGGGGTCCAGTATCAGTTCTTTGATGTTCTCCAGTGAGATGGAATCCAAGCCGATTAATTGCAGCTCGTTTTTGCCTTCGACTTTGCTCCAGTGAAAGGATACTGGGGTTTTTTCACCGTCGTAGCCAACGGCAAAACAAGCCGGGATTTCTTCGATGATGGTATCCCCGAAAAGCACCATGCACAATTGACCATCGGGCATGGAAGAAAGTGTGATGCCAGGGTTCTGGGGAAAACCCAGGCGAATGTCTTTGGCATGGGT
>JALRLA010000176.1 GCA_023254645.1 Bacteroidia bacterium | reverse complement strand
ATCTGGCCGTACATCATCAGACCTTTGGCTTCCAACTCGCGAAAATGGTCCCAGTTGGCCCAATTGGGGACGAGTTGAGAATTCGATATCAAGACGCGGGGAGCGTCTTTGTGAGAAGGCAAAATGGCCACAGGCTTGCCGCTCTGCACCATCAAGGTCTCGTCTTCGTTCAAATCTTTCAGCGCTGCACAAATTTGATCAAAGGCTTCCCAGTTGCGGGCAGCCTTGCCCAATCCGCCATAGACGATGAGGTCTTCAGGCCGTTCGGCTACCTCAGGATCGAGGTTGTTGTGCAGCATGCGATAGGCGGCTTCTTGCACCCATCCTTTGCAATTTAATGTTGTTCCCGTAGGCGCTTTCAGCACGCGAGGTCCCTTCATCACTTCCATATGGCAAAGATAACCACAGAGGGCCGAAAGGGTTTGCTCTGAGGGCTTAGAATTTCATCGTGAGGCCAATTCTTCGGCGGGGAATGTCCAATTCCGTGACCCTCACGCGAACGGCTTGGCCCAGGCTCAATTTCTCCGACGGATGCTTCAAAAACTCATGGCTGATCTGGCTAATGTGCACCAAGCCATCTTGCTTGACACCGATGTCGACAAAGGCACCAAAATTGGTCAAGTTGGTGACCACACCGTGCAGCTCCATGCCCGAATCCAAGTCCTCGATCTTGCGTACTTTTCGGTCAAAGGCCGAGGCTTCTGCCTGTCCGCGCATGTCTAATCCTGGTTTGAGCAATTCGGCAACGATGTCTTTCAAAGTCGGCAAACCAATGCCCTGCACCTCGTCTACCAAGGCAGGCAAATCCAACTGTTTGAGCGCCGTTTCATTGGCAATCAAATCCGACACCTTGCACTTAATCTGAGCCGCCATTTGCTTCAACACGGGATAGCGCTCGGGGTGAATGCCGGTATTTTCAATGGGGTCATTGCCTCTAATGCGCAAGAAACCCGCGCTCTGCTCAAAGGCTTTGGCCCCGAGACGAGGCACATCCATGAGTTGGCTACGTTTGACAAATGGCCCATTTTGGTTGCGGTAAGCGACGATGTTTTCAGCCAAAGCGGGACCCAAACCACTGACCTGGGTAAGCACATGCTTGCTGGCCGTATTCAAATTCACGCCCACAGCATTGACCGCTGACTCCAACACCTGATCCAAACGCTTTTTGAGCAAGGTTTGATTCACGTCGTGCTGGTATTGGCCTACACCTATGCTCTTGGGGTCGATTTTCACCAATTCACTCAGAGGGTCTTGCAAGCGGCGCCCAATGCTCACGGCACCTCGAACGGTGACATCTTCCTTGGGGAATTCTTCGCGGGCTATGGCTGAAGCCGAATACACGCTAGCCCCGCTCTCATTAACCGAATACACTTCGATTCCCATGGGCTCTAAGACATCGCGGCAGAGGTCTTCCGTTTCCCTACCCGCGGTTCCATTGCCCACGGCCACGGCTTGTATTCCGTATTGCTGGGACCAGCGTTTCAAATCGGCCGTAGCCGCATCCCATTGCCGTTGCGGCTCATGCGGATAAATGACTCCGTGAAAGAGCAAGCTTCCCGCTGAATCCAGGGCAACCACTTTGCAACCGGTTCGATAGCCGGGATCAACGGCCATTACAGCCTTTTCTCCCAAAGGGGCAGCCAGGAGCAATTGCCTTACGTTGAGCGCGAAAACCCCAATGGCATCTTCTTCGGCCTTGGCTCGGGCCTCGGCCAACCACTCGTTTTCCAAGCTGGGTTGGAGCAAACGCTTGTAAGCGTCTTCGGCAGCCTGAGCGACTTGATCGCTCGAATCTCCATAGCCCTTTAAACAGTGACGTTTGAGCATGGGCCAAGTTCGCTCTTCCCAGGGGGCTTCAATTTTAAGGCTCAGAAAACCCAAATCAGCCCCTCGGCTCACAGCCATGAGTCGATGGTGTTGCACCCGTTTCAGGGGCTCTTGGTAGTCAAAATAATCGCGGAACTTTTGGGCATCAGCATGATCCTTTTTGCCGCGCGCGGGCTTGACCCAAAGGCTAGCTTGATGGGACCAGAGTTCGCGTGTCTTGTTTCGCAAAGGTACATCTTCTGAAATCCACTCGGCCATGATGTCTCTGGCGCCCTGCAAAGCTTCTTCTCGGGGCATACCAACCGGTTGGTGCGCTTTCAAAATTTGCAAAATGTGCGGATTTTTTTGTTTGAATATTTCTTGCGCCAAAGGCTCCAAACCCTTTTCGCGTGCCACATCGGCGCGGGTTTTGCGGCGGGCTTTGTAAGGCAAGTACAAATCTTCCAATTCCTGCAAAGACTGGGCCTTCAAAATGGCCTGTTCCAACTCAGGAGTCAATTTCCCTTGCTCGCGAATCGAATCCAACACAAAGCCCCGACGTTTCTCCAACTGCTCCAGTGCTTCTGCCTCCTCTTTGATGGCAATGATCTGAACCTCATCTAGGTGCCCAGTGGCTTCCTTCCGGTAACGAGCAATGAAAGGAACGGTTGACCCCTCACTAAGCAATTTCAACACAGCTTTTCGCTGCCATTCTTTGATTCCAGAAACCGATTGCATGGCCGGCGAATTTAGCACGACCACGGCTGAAATTCGGGGAACTTACTCAGGAACTTTGCACAGACTTGCTCATCTTGCGACCCTGCTCGTCACAAAGCAATTCGTGGTGCCAAAACTGGACCTGCCGAAACTCAAAACCACAGAGTTTAGACAGATACAATTGAGCGGCGGTACTGGTCAATAGGTCTTCCCCTCGAACGATATGAGTGATCGATTGCCAGCTATCTTCCAAGAGGGACACCCACTGGTAAGCAGGAATTCCATCCTTGCGCCAAATGACAAA
>JALRLA010000065.1 GCA_023254645.1 Bacteroidia bacterium | reverse complement strand
AAAGGAAAAAATCAAGGTGCGCCAACCCCTTCAGAAGTTGTTGGTACCCGTGAGCAGCCAAAAGCAACAAGCCGAAATCGAGCGTGTACGCGACTTGATTCTATCTGAGACCAATGTCAAAGAATTGGAGTTTGTGGGAGCTGACAGCGAAATGCTGGTCAAACGCATCAAGCCGAATTTCAAAACTTTGGGCAAGCAATTGGGACCTGACATGAAAGCCATGAGCAATGCCGTTCAAGCGTTTGACCAGGACCAAATTCGCCAGTTGGAGCACGAAGGCAGCATCAGCGTTGACCTAGGAACCCGAATGTTTGATTTGAACCTCGCTGATGTGGAAATCAGCACCCAGGACATGCCCGGTTGGTTAGTGGCTACCGATGGAGCTCATACCGTGGCCCTCGACATCAGCATCAGCGACGAACTGCGCCTGGAAGGCATGGCCCGAGAACTGATTAACCGCATCCAAAATTTGAGAAAAGACTCCGGCCTGGAATTGACTGACCGCATTGCGGTAGAATTTTCAGGTTCTGAGGAACTTCGTGAAAGCGCCATTGCTTTCAACGATTATATTTGTGGCGAAGTATTGGCCAACTCACTGCAATACAGTGAACAAGACCATACTTCTACCGACGAAATCGATGGTGCATCCATCGGCTTAACATTGATAAAAGCATAAACAATGGAAAAGACTCGCTACTCCGAAGAAGAACTGCAAGAGTTCAAAGAAATCATTCTGAAGAAATTGGAAAACGCCAAAGGCGAATTCAAAACCTTGTCTTCCCAAATCCGTGACGAAGACGAAACCGGCGATAGCTCAAACAACAATTATTTGACCTTGGACGACGGTGCTGACACCTTCGAAAAGGAAAATTTGAACCAGCTGGCTGGCCACCAAATGAAGTTCATCAAGAACTTAGAAGCTGCCTTGGTACGCATCGAAAACGGCACCTACGGGGTTTGCAAAACTTCAGGCAAATTGATCCCCAAAGAGCGTTTGCGCATTGTGCCCCACGCTACTCAAACCGTAGAAGCCAAGCTCAAGCGTTAATTCTTGGAAACTCCAGAAATCAACAAGCGGAGCCCGCTATTTTGGATGCCCATAGCCGTATTGGCCTTGGGCATTATCATTGACCAGGTCATCAAGATTTGGGTCAAAACCCATTTTCTATACGGCGAAAGTGTGCCCGTGTTCGGCGATTGGTTCAAGCTGTATTTCATTGAAAACAACGGCATGGCCTTTGGCAAAGAGCTCTTTGGTGGTTCGCGCATGGGCAAATACATTTTGACCTTTTTCCGAATCGGCGTATCCGTATTTGGATTCTGGTTCTTGTGGAGCCAAATGATCAAAAAGGCCCCCAAGGGCTTGTTGATTGCTATTGCTTTGATCATGGCCGGCGCGGTGGGCAACATCATCGACTCCATTTTTTACGGAGTCATCTTTCATGGACACAACGCCTACAGCGGTTCTTGGTTCGAAGGACAAGTCGTCGACATGTTCTACGCCCCTATGTGGGAAGGCCATCTTCCCGAGTGGTTGCCGCTATGGGGTGGAGACTTTTTTGTCTTCTTTAGCCCCATCTGGAATTTCGCCGATGCGTGCATCACTGTAGGGGTTGCAGTCATGATTCTGGGACAGCGCCGCTTTTTTGGCTAATTTTGCGCTTCAATTCCCATGGAAGCCTCTTTGAATGAGCAGCAGCTGCTGCGCCGTCAATCGCTGGAAGAGCTGAAAAGCCTTGGCATCGATCCTTTTCCCGCTGAACTGTATCCCGTTAGCCACCAGGCTGCCGACATACGTGCTGAATACCCAACCAATCCTGAAGCCTTTTCGAAGGTAGTGATCGCTGGGCGTTTGATGACCCGTCGCGTCATGGGTAAAGCCGCTTTTGGTGATATTTTGGACAGTTCAGGCCGCATTCAGGTTTACGTCAACCGCGACGAAATTTGCCCTGACGAAGACAAAACCCTGTACAACACGGTTTTCAAAAAGTTGCTCGACATCGGGGATATCATTGGCATTGAAGGCCATGTATTCACCACCCAAACGGGCGAGATTTCGGTGCACGCCAAATCGATCAAAATCTTGGCAAAATGCTTGAATCCGCTGCCATTGCCCAAAGAAAAAGATGGCGTGGTGTACGACGCTTTCACCGACCCCGAGGCCCGCTACCGCATGCGCTACGTAGACCTGATCGTCAACCCCCAGATTCGCGAGACCTTCATCAAGCGAACCAAGGTGGTGCAAAGCCTTCGAAACACCTTCAACGCCAAGGGTTATTTGGAAGTGGAAACCCCCATTTTGCAGCCCATTCACGGGGGTGCAGCGGCCCGTCCCTTCATTACCCACCACAATGCCTTGGACATTCCCTTGTACCTGCGCATTGCCAATGAATTGTACCTCAAGCGCCTGATTGTCGGTGGGTTTGACGGTGTATACGAATTCGCGAAAAACTTCCGCAACGAGGGCATCGACCGCACCCACAACCCCGAATTCACGGGTTTGGAAATCTATGTAGCCTACAAAGACTACTATTGGATGATGGACTTCGTGGAAGAAATGCTGGAAACCTGTGCCATGGACGTGGCAGGCCAAACCAGCGTCAAGGTCGGCGAACGTGAAATTTCATTTGCCCGCCCGTACCAGCGCTACACCATGGCTGAGTCCATTCTCAAGTATGGCAACTTTGATATCGAAGGAAAGTCTGAAGCCGAATTGGGCGAATTCGCCAAATCTTTGGGTTGCGAAGTGACCGGCAAGATGGGATCGGCCAAATTGATCGACGAGATTTTTGGCGCCTGTGTCGAAGAACATTTGATCCAGCCCACCTTCATCATCGACTACCCTGTAGAGATGAGCCCTTTGACCAAAAAGCACCGCTCCAAGCCAGGATTGGTGGAGCGTTTTGAGTTGTTTGTCAACGGCAAGGAAATTGCCAACGCCTACAGCGAGTTGAACGACCCCATCGACCAAAAAGAGCGTTTTGAAGATCAATTGAAATTGGCCGAACGCGGAGATGAAGAAGCCATGGCCATGGACCACGACTTCGTTCGCGCTCTGGAATACGGAATGCCCCCCACTTCTGGTTTGGGCATAGGAATTGACCGTTTGACCATGCTGCTGACCAACCAGGTCAGCATCCAAGAGGTCTTGTTCTTCCCTCAAATGCGCCCCGAAAGAGGTTCAGCTTCGGCTCCCAGCGAAGACAAGTAATGGACATATTGGCGAGTGAAAAAGCCGTACTCGGTTGCCTGATTCACCCCGAGAGGCTAGATACAGTCATGCAGGAAACAGGTCTTACACGACCCGTCGCTGCAGACATACTGCGCCAACTGCATCACCACGGCTTTATCAAATGTTTGGACGCCAAAGGCAAACCCGTTTTGAACTACGACGCTGACCGATTGGCCAGCGTTCGATTTACTCTTTCTGCCAAGGGCTTTGACGCTCTTTAAAAAATCGCATCAGCCTCAAAACAATCTGGCGGTATTGTCGTTTGAATAGCAGAGCTAAGCCAGCAAAATCGTTCGGGCTGCTCTATATTCGCGAAACCAAAATACCAAGAGGCAAAGCTGTCATGTCAGAAACTGTAAAAATTATCATCGAAGGAAACGAGTACGAACTGCCTGTAATCACGGGTTCTGAAAACGAAAAAGCCATTGATATTTCCAAATTGAGAGATCTCACCGGCCACATTACCCTCGATGTAGGATTCAAAAACACAGGTTCCACCAAAAGCAGCATCACCTACTTGGATGGCGAGTTGGGTATTTTGCGCCACCGCGGGTACTCCATTGAGGACCTAGCGGAGCATGCCACTTTTTTGGAAGTTTCATACATGTTGTTGTACGGACACCTACCCAATGCAACTGAATATGCCAACTTCGAAGACCAAATTCGCGAACACACCTTGGTGAATGAGGGTATGGACGCAATGTTCAAAGCCTTTCCAACCGGCAGCCATCCCATGGGCCAATTGGGTAGCATGGTGAATGCCTTGAGTTTGTTCTACCCCAAGAGTTTGGATCCCCACCGCGCTGAAGACGCCATTGGCCGAACGGTCATTCGTTTGATGGCCAAGATGCCAACCATTTGCTCCATGATCTACAAGAAACGCAATGGGCATCCAACGGTGTATCCTCAGAACAAGTTGGACTACGTTTCCAATTTCTTGAATATGACCTTCGGGCAAGTCACCATGGATTACAAAATCGACCCTGTGTTGGTTGACGCCATGAATAAGTTGCTCATTTTACACGCCGATCACGAGCAGAACTGCTCGGCTTCTACTGTGCGTGTTGTGGGTTCTTCTCAAGCCAACCTGTACAGTAGCATCGCCGCCGGTATCAACGGCTTGTGGGGTCCTTTGCATGGTGGAGCCAACCAGGAAGTTTTGGAAATGTTGGAAAAGATTCGCCTAGACGGTGGAAACGTTCAAAAGTGGATCGACAAAGCCAAAGACAAGAACGATCCCTTCCGTTTGATGGGCTTTGGTCACCGCGTTTACAAGAATTTCGATCCTCGCGCAAAAATCATCAAGAAGAGCTGCGACGAAGTATTGGCCAAGTTGGGCGTAAACGATCCTGTATTGGAGATTGCCAAGAAGTTGGAAGAAACCGCTTTGACCGATCCTTACTTCATTGAGCGCAAGTTGTTCCCGAACGTGGATTTCTACAGCGGTATCATCTACCGTGCCATGGGCTTCCCCACCGACTTCTTCACGGTCTTGTTCGCCATGGGTCGTCTTCCAGGCTGGGTAGCACAGTGGCAAGAATTGCGCCGTGAAAAGCAGCCCATCGCTCGTCCTCGCCAAATTTATACCGGAGAAGCCGCTCGCGTTTTCGTTCCGATGAATCAGCGATAATTGGTCCGATTTTCCCTTTCTTAAAACGAAGCGGCCGCTCGGCTGTTATACCCTTGTGTACTTTTGCAACCGCATGACGGCTTACATCCGTTCCTTTTTCTTTTTTGCCACATTCAGTCTACTTGCTTCTTCGGCATGGGCCCAAAACACGGTCATGATCTCGGGCTATGTGCGCGACAGCGCCAGCGGTGAGCGATTGAATCAGGCACAAGTATTCGTATCCTCTGATTTGGGTACGGCTTCTGTACAAACCAATAACTACGGATTTTATAGCCTTCGTTTAACGGCTGGCTCTTACAATCTGACTACCTCAGCCTCTGGGCATGTCACACGGAAGTTGGCCATCAAAATATCGACCGACCAATCCTTGAACATCGAATTGGCTCCTCAAGCTGAAGCCATGCAAGAGATTTACATCGGCGCCAGCCGGAATGCCAATACACGTGGTTTGAACATGAGCACTCAAACCATCAACGGGCAAACCATCAAAAAGATTCCGGCACTGTTAGGGGAAGCCGACGTGGTTCGCAGCATTCAAATGTTGCCCGGAGTGAGTACCGTGGGAGAAGGAGCGACTGGATTTAATGTACGCGGTGGAGGCATTGACCAAAACTTGATTCTGATGGATGAAGCTCCAGTCTTCAATTCGGCTCATCTCTTTGGGTTCTTTTCCATCTTCAACCCCGACGCTGTTAAGGATGTGCAGCTCATCAAAGGTGGCATCCCGGCCGCCTACGGCGGCCGTCTAAGTTCCACCCTGGACGTCATCATGCGCGATGGAAACGAGAAGGAATTCAAAAGCAGCGGCGGTGTAGGCACCATTTTCTCCCGCTTTGCCGTTGAAGGACCCCTGATGAAAGAGCACCCCTTGGCCAAAGATTCAACCAAGACCGAAAGCGCCAGCTTCATTGTAGCCGGTCGTCGCTCTTACATCGACTTTTTGGCCAAACCCTTCCTGCCCGAATCGCTTTCTGGCAGCCAATTCTTCTTTTACGATTTCACAGCCAAGGCCAATTACACTCGAGGCAATGACCGCTTCTATTTGAGCACTTATTTGGGTGATGACGTCTTCAACGCGGTCGATGCCTTCGGTTTCAAGTGGGGCAACAGCACAGCCACCGCTCGCTGGAACCACGTGTTCAACCCACGTCTGTTTTCCAATACCACCTATTACTACAGCCGCTACCGCTACAATTTCATTTTTGATGTGGGGGGCAACCGTTTTGATTGGCAGAGTTACATCGTCAACAACAGCGTCAAAAGCGATTTTCGCTTGTACGCCAATTCCAAGAACGAGGTGTCGTTCGGCGGGCAAATGACCTACTACCGTTTCATTCCCGGTGAAGCCGAGGCTAACAACATCAGCGGCAGAACCGTATTTGGTTTACCCGATCGCTTCGGTCTGGAAAATGCCCTATACCTGTCTGATGACATCAACGCCAACGGCAAATTCTCGGTACGCGCCGGCCTACGGGTTTCCCAATTCCTGTATTTGGGTCCTGGCAAAGTCTACACCTATTACCCCGCTTGGGAAGTGGGCCAACGCCGCTTTGTTGAAAGCATCACCGAGAGTAAAAAAGGCGAGGTCGTAGCCCAATACATCAATCCCGAACCTCGTTTGGGTCTGAAGTACGAGTTGAGCAAATCTAGTTCTTTGAAGGCGGGCTACAACCGCATGGCTCAATACCTGCACCTGATTTCCAATACGGCCGCTTCGGTTCCCTTAGACGTTTGGCAGCCCTCTACCAACAACATCAAACCTCAATTGGCCGACCAGGTAACCCTGGGCTATTTCAAGAATTTGGTTTTGCCCTTGAAATCCAAACCCGACGCCGCCTTGGAAACCTCTGTGGAGGGCTTTTACAAAACCTTGCAGAATCAAGTCGATTACATTGACGGGGCCTCCTTGCTCTTGAACGAATTTTTGGAGGGCGAACTGCTTACCGGCATCGGTCGAGCCTATGGCTTGGAAGCCTATGTGCGCAAGAACAGCGGGGCCTTTACCGGTTGGATATCCTACACCCTGTCACGCAGCGAACGCCAAGTAGAGGGCATCAACAACGGAGATTGGTACCCCAACCGATTCGACCGCAAACACAACCTGAACATCATCACCCAGTACCGCTTGAACCCCGAATGGGATTTTGCTGCCAACTGGGCCTTCAGCAGCGGCACACCGACCACTTTCTATTCGGGTCAGTACACCGTTCAAGGTTACTTGGTACCCGACGCGGGTTCCAAATCGCGCAATAACGTGCGCAACCCCAATTACCATCGCTTGGATTTGTCGGCCACTTGGACCCGCAGAAAAAGCGACAAATGGGAGCGCAGCTGGGTGTTCAGCGTCTATAACGCCTACAACCGACGCAACCCCTTCTCCATCTACTTCGATACCAATTACAAAGACTTGGGACAAAACGCGGCCATTCGCTACAGCATCATTGGCAGCTTTGTTCCCGCCGTTAGCTACAACTTCACATGGAACTGATCAAACGACTTCGCTTTCTACTGCCCCTATTGGTCTTTGCTTCCTGCGAAGACGTGATTCAATTGAGTGTCGACCAAGGCCCTCCCAAACTGGTGGTCGATGCCTTTGTGAGCAACATCATCAAGCCCCAAACCATTCGCTTGACCCGTTCGATCAACTACTTTGATTCCAGCGGCAGTGAACCTGGCGTAGAAGGAGCCACCGTCTTGTTGGTAGACACCAGCACCTTCAAAATATTCCCCTTCACCGATCAGGGACAGGGCCAGTACGTGTTCAACCCCAACCCCGCAACGGGTGATACCTTCACCATCGGGCGTTCCTACACCTTGTTGATTGCTTCCGGCTCCGACACGTTCGTAAGCTTCTCCACATTGCACCGAACCACTCAGGTAGACTCCCTGATGAAAATTCCGGTTGAAGGCAATGGCCCTCCCTTCATCACTACGGGATGTTACTTGGATATGATTGCTTACGACCAGCCCGGGCCCGGTGATTTCTGGTGGGTCAAAACCTACCGCAACGACACCTTTCAAAACCGCATTGATCAGCTGAATTTGGCCGCCGATATGGGCAACACCAACAACGGCCTGGATGGCGGTATGTTCATTTACCCAGTGCGAACAGGCATCAGTGACCGCACCCGTTCCTTCCAGGCGGGCGAAGAAGTTCAGGTAGAAATTCACTCCATCAGCCGCGAGGCCTACTATTGGTTCTTGTTGATACAAAATGAGAATTTCAACGGCGGATTGTTCGCCACACCCCCCTCGAACATTCCCACGAACATTGTCAACATTAATCCGGCCAAAAAGACCCCTCTGGCTGGATTCTTTTGCATGACAGCCGCCAAGCCTTTCACCTACTTGGTGACGGAATAGGCTTAAGACTTCTCTGCAATCATCTGCTTGAGGGCTTCCACCTCGTCGCGCAATCGCGCCGCCTCCATGTATTCCATTTCCTTGGCCGCGCGCATCATCTCCTTTTCGGTGCGCTGCAAGGCTTTCTTTAATTCTTCTACCCCCGAATAAGCCAACACGGGATCGGCCGCCAAAGGCAAGGCCTCTTCTTGAGGCACCGTCAAGCTGCCAGGATCTTCGCCTCTCTTTGCATCGGCCACAGCGGTTTGTTTGAAGATTTCCTCCCGGCTCTTTCGCACCGTTTTGGGCACAATGCCGTGTTCTTGGTTGTAGGCTTCTTGCCTCTCGCGGCGTCGATTCGTTTCATCGATGGTCTTGGCCATGGAGTCGGTGATTTTATCGGCGTACATGATCACCTTGCCTCGGTCGTTTCGAGCGGCACGGCCAATGGTCTGCACCAGCGAAGTCTCGCTGCGCAAGAATCCCTCTTTATCAGCATCCATGATGGCCACCAAGCTCACTTCCGGCAAGTCCAAGCCCTCTCGAAGCAGGTTGACGCCCACCAACACGTCGATGCTACCCAATCGCAGATTGCGAAGAATCTCTACGCGATCCAAGGTTTTGACCTCCGAGTGTATATAGCTCACCTTGATGTTCAATCGCTGCAAATACTTGGTCAACTCCTCGGCCATTCGCTTGGTCAAGGTGGTCACCAAAATGCGGTCACCCATCTCTATGCGTTCATCAATCTCCCCAATCAGGTCATCCACCTGCGATTCACAGGGGCGAATTTCAATCACAGGGTCCAAGAGGCCGGTGGGGCGAATCAATTGTTCCACCACCACGCCTTCGCTCTCGCGCATCTCAAACTCAGCTGGAGTAGCCGATACATACAAGGCCTGGGGCACGATGTTGTAAAACTCCTCAAACTGCAGGGGCCGGTTGTCCATGGCGGCCGGAAGGCGGAATCCGTAGTCAACCAAATTGGTTTTGCGGCTTCGATCTCCCCCATACATGGCCCGAATTTGAGGCATGGTCACGTGGCTTTCATCGACCACCAATAAAAAGTCTTTGGGGAAGTAATCCAGCAAACAGAAGGGGCGCTCACCCGGGTTGCGCCGATCGAAATAGCGGGAATAGTTTTCAATGCCGTTGCAATAGCCCAACTCCCGAATCATTTCCAGATCAAAATTCACTCGCTCTTCCAAGCGCTTCGACTCCAAAAAGCGACCTTGCTGCTGGAATTCCTCCATGCGAATGATCAAATCGTCTTGAATTTGGTGAATGACCGACTGCAAACGCTCGCGGGGCGACACATAAATCTGGGCCGGATAAATGGCCACATCCTGGTGCCGCTCGATGCGATTGCCCGTCTCGGGATCAAAGCTCCAGATCTCTTCGATCTCGTCGTCAAAAAAAGAGATGCGGTAAGCGAAATCGTTGTAGGCCAAATGCACGTCAACCGTGTCTCCCTTCACACGGAAGGTTCCCCGCTTGAACTCAGCGGTAGTGCGGTGGTACAAACTCTCCACCAACTTGAACAAGAGGGTATTTCGGGAGATGATTTGACCCTGACTCAGGCGAATGATGGTCTGTTCGTAGTCACTGGGATTCCCTGCACCGTATATGCAACTCACGGAGGCCACAACAATCACATCGCGGCGACCGCTCAACAAGGATGAAACCGTTTTCAAACGGAGCTTTTCTATTTCATCGTTGATGTTCAGGTCCTTCTCGATGTAGGTATTGGATTGGGGTATGTAGGCCTCGGGCTGGTAGTAGTCGTAGTAACTGACAAAGTACTCCACTGCGTTGTTGGGAAAGAACTGCTTGAACTCCCCGTACAACTGGGCCACCAAGGTTTTGTTGTGGGATAAGACCAGCGTTGGTCGTTGGGTCTGTTCGATGACATTGGCCACGGTAAAGGTCTTTCCCGAACCGGTCACACCCAAAAGAGTCTGAGCGGGAACTCCTTCCTTCACCCCTTCGACCAACTGCGCAATGGCGGCCGGCTGGTCGCCGGTCGGCTCAAAGGGTGCATTCAACTCAAATTTGGCCATCCCGCAAAGATACAATTCTCCAAGTCCCCCTCCTGCACCCCCTTCGGCTATTTGCTGTATCTTTGCACCTGATGTCAGCAGCCAAGAAATCCACTTCCCCGAAGCGCGCTGAAGCCTTCATTCAGGAAGTGTTGAACGACTACCGCATTGCTTTTCAAAGCCGTCATGCCAGCTTGATAGGACGCAAAGAAGTCCTGACAGGCAAAGCCAAATTTGGCATTTTTGGCGATGGCAAAGAAGTTGCCCAAGTGGCCATGGCTCGGGTTTTCGAACCTGGAGATTGGCGTAGTGGCTATTACCGCGACCAAACCTTCATGTTCGCCAAAGGTATTTCATCGGTCAAAGAATTCTTTGCCCAGCTCTATGCCAATCCCGACGTCGAGAAGGAGCCCGCTTCTGGTGGACGCAGCATGAACGGGCACTTTGCTACCCGTTTGCTCGACGAAAACGGCGAATGGTTGCCCCAGTCTGACCGCTTCAATTCCAGCGCCGACATCAGCCCCACGGCCGGCCAAATGCCCCGATTGCTCGGCTTGGCCTTGGCCTCTAAACTCTACAAAAACAACCCCGATTTACACGGCATGACCCAGTTCAGCCAGCAAGGTCGGGAGATTGCTTTCGGCACCATCGGTAACGCCTCTACTTCAGAGGGCATCTTCTGGGAAGTCA
>JALRLA010000028.1 GCA_023254645.1 Bacteroidia bacterium | reverse complement strand
GTTGCGGCCAATGGGAATCAGATTGCCAATGCCATTGATCCAATCTTGCAACAGACCAAACTGCTCGTAGCTGCCAAAATACGCCGGATAGGTTTTGGGAACGCGTATGACCGTGCCATCGAGCACATCATTTTTTGCAATGAGCCCCAAAGTTTCCAATTCCCCGGCCGCAAATTGCAAAAACTGCGAATCTTCCATGTTCCAAAGTTCATCGCCCTCCTGGCAGAAGTATTCCAGCCCCAGCCAAACGCTGTCTGCTTGGGCCACCAATTGAGGGCTCCAGTTGTTGAATACCTGAATCCGTCCCAACTTGACATCGGGCTCTTGCACGTAAATCCAGTTGTCAGGTAGGTCTTTTAACGTCCCTTTTAGCAGCAAGCCGCAGGTCATGAAATCGCGGTATTGCAGACCTTGCGCCACAGCAGCAACCTGGGCATCAACTGGAGGCTGTATACCGGCGATCAAGTCTTTTAAAGGCATTCCCGATAAGAAATAGTCGCAAGCCAGGGTTTCGGTTTCGCCTTTCGGGTTGCAAAATTCGACCGATTGCACGCGGCCTTCAGCCATGTTCAATCCCGTCACTCGGCACTGGGTACGCAGTTGGGCCCCGCTCGATTGTACGTCGGTCAATACAAGTTCCCAGAGCTGTCCGGGTCCTAATTCGGGGTACAAAAAGCGCTCGATCAAGCTGGTTTCGGTCTGTTTTTGAGCCAGGTCTTGGGTTTTGGGTTTCAGCGCATGGGCAATGGCCTTGCGCACCGACAGCCCCTTGATTCGCTGAGCGCCCCATTCGGCCGAAATCTGCTCGCAGGGCACGCCCCAAACCTTCTCGGTATAATCCTTGAAAAAAGTGCGGTATAAACGTTTGCCAAAGCGGTTGATGAAAAAATCTTCCAAGGAGCGCTCGGGTTTTCGCGGAAATAGCTGGGCCCAAGTGTAGGAAATGCCTATTCCGATGACCCTGAAAACACCCAATTGCCCAATGGTTTTGGCATTCAGCGCCAGCGGATAAGCAAAAAACTGCCTCAGGTAATAGATGCGCGACAGGCGATTGCGAATCAGCATCTTGGGGCCATGGCTGTTGGTTGATTCTGGCATGGAGCGTCTCTGCCCCTGATAGGCGATCTCCTTGCCGCCCTCGCTGCGCTCGGGCGCCATATACCCCAACCACCAGTCCATTACGGCATCGCTTTTCGAGAAGAATCGGTGCCCGCCTAAGTCTATGCGGTTGCCCTTGTAATTCACCGTCTTAGCGATGCCGCCTACCTGTGACTCAGCCTCTAGAATGACGATGTCGTAAGATCCCCGCTTTTGCAGTTCTTTGGCGGCGGTCAGCCCCGCAGGACCGGCTCCGGCAATGACGATTCTAGGCTTGGGGGATTCGGCCATGGGCATTGCAAAAATGGCCATTTTGAACGGGATACGCGTGAAAAAATGCAATTTGCTAATGACTATGGGATGCACTTCAACAGAGGTATCGCCATACCAACTCGACCCCTAGTCGCACCTTGCCGTATATTTGCCCCTCGGCATGAGCATTCGCACCCTGTCTATCGTTATTCCCGCCTACAACGAAGGCCCTACCATTCACCGCATTTTGGACAAAATCCGAGCGGTTGAATTGTTGCAAAATTTGCAAAAAGAGGTCATTGTGGTTGACGATTGCAGCCGAGACAACACCAAAGAAGCCGTTCAGAACTACGCCGCTGAACACCCCGATTTTCCCTTGACCTTGCATGTCCATGAGCGCAACCAAGGAAAAGGCGCTGCCTTGCACACCGGTATTTCTAAAGCGACAGGAGAGGTTTTGGTAATCCAAGATGCCGATTTGGAATACGACCCTCAGGAGTACAACATTCTGCTGGCTCCCATTTTAAACGGCCATGCCGATGTGGTGTACGGGTCGCGCTTCATGGGTGGTCGACCGCACCGCATCTTATTCTTCTGGCACAGCATAGGTAATAAGTTTTTGACCTTCTTGTCCAATGCTTTGACTAACTTGAATCTGACCGACATGGAAACCTGTTACAAGATGTTCCGAACCGAGCACATTCAAGGCCTCAAGCTCAAGGAAAAACGCTTTGGATTTGAGCCCGAAGTGACGGCCAAAATGGCCCGCATTCCCGGCGTGCGCATCTACGAAGTAGGCATCAGTTACTACGGCCGCACCTTTGAAGAGGGCAAGAAAATTGGTTGGAAAGACGGTTTTCGGGCCATTTACTGCATTCTCAAGTACAACTTGTTTAGCAAGTAATCCCGCAGCGGCTTACTGCTCGCCCAATACCAGGGTTTGCAAATCGGCGAATCCGATTTTTTTGAATCGGCCGCGGTTGCCGAACAACCACAGGGCATCCTCGCTAAAGGCGCACACGTTGTAGCCCAAATCCATCAAGGGAATCCAGTTTTGGCCCCCGTCAATGCTGATGTCGGTGCCGTTGGTGCCGGTGCAGGCCGCCCAGGCTTTGTCTTTGGGGTGAAAGGCCGCGCAGCTGCGGTAGCCCAAGGGGGGGTGGGGGCAGAGTTGCCAGGTGATACCGCCGTTGTCGGAGAAGGCGGCGGTAGAGTCTCGTTCATTGGGGCGGGTATAGTCGCCGCCGACCGCCAGGAGTTTGAATCCGAGATCTTGTTGGTACCCCGTAAGGCTGTAACAACCGCCAGCCACCCCTTTCATCAAGGGTATAGGGAAGCGAAGAGCCCCGTACAAGGGTTCATTAAACAAAGGGGCTGAAGATAGTTGTATGCGGGCCAAACGGGCCAGGTTGGCGTGAATCAAGGTGGCTTCTGCGTCGTAGCCACCTCCGGCGAACAATACCGACGGATGATCCAATCCCATTCCCAAAGGAAGCATGGAAGTGCCCGAAGCGGCGAACAAGGCATCTGAGGCTGAACGGGCTCGAGCGATGGGCTGGCCGTTTTCTTGGGTCCAGGCTTGCCAACTGAGACCGGAATCCAGGCTGATCAGTAAATCGTAGAAATAGGCCGAATCGCCATGGCCTTGCAAGACCAAATAGGGATCGCCGGCGACAATGGCCATTTCACGTTGATTGCCTATGAGTTCCAAGGCGTCTAGGAAAACCCCAGGGCGAAAGTTTTCGTATACCAAGAGCCAAGAGGCTCCACCGTCGAAGGTGCGCAAAATAACGGCTGAGTCGCCCGAGTGAATGACCAGAGCATTCAGGGAATCCCAGGCTTCAATGTCGCGAAAATCGCAGCGCTCGTAACCCTTGGGCGAGCAATTGATCCAGCTTTGACCTCCATCTGCGGTTCGAATGATGGTTCCAAGGCTACCCGAGGCCCAAACGTTTTGGTTGTCGAGCACTTCCAAGCCTCGGTAATGTTGCCCGAAAACAAGCCCAGAACAAAGCAGTAAAACGAATCCCAGCAAAGCCTTTTTCATAGAATGGGGAAAATTAATGGAAAATAGCAAAAGGCTTGATGCGACTCGATGGGAATGGGTCATTCTTCTGTAACTAGTCTCCAGGTGCTTGTTAATGTGAAACTTGTGAACGAATTTGCTAAGAGACTAATTCTTTTGCCTATGCAAGAAAACACTACTGTAATTTTACTTACTGCAGAAAAATCCACTTCCCCAGAGCGCGTGGAGCAGGCGATTGCCGGGCTTCATTTGGCCTTCCGCGTGCCGGTTCAGTACATCGAGACAGACGAATCGGCCGAATGGGAAAACTCTCACAGCGTGATCTGCACACGCAAGCCAGGCAATTTGTGGAAAGCCATGGCAAGGGCGACCGAAGAAATGAAGGCCACCTTTGCTTGCGTTTTGGCTACTCCGGTCTCGGGCAGTATGCTCGGGGGCGGAATGGGCTCACGCATAGGCAAGTTTGCTTGCTCGGTTATTTATTTGAACCCGCAGTCAAATTGGTGCAAACCGCAAGCGATTTTGATGCACTTAGGGACCCTGAGCGAGAGCCGGCAGAAACTCTATCCGGTATCGCTGTTGTCAAAGGCATTCTTTGCCCCGGTGAACATCGTCGGTTTGACTTCCTCCAAAAGCCAGGAAGATGAAAATTACCTGGCCATTTACTGCCGCCAAGCGGAAGAGTACATGGCGAAAAAGGGGGTAAGTGCTAGTCGCAAAGAACAGCAAATTGGAACGGATGTGACGGCTCGATTGTTGGAATTGAGCGGCGCTCAGGGCTGCCATTGGTTAAGCATTTTGAACGAGACCGATTCGGATCGAATGTTCAAAACTTCCATGGTGCAGCACATTTGCAACAAAGCGACTGTGC
>JALRLA010000269.1 GCA_023254645.1 Bacteroidia bacterium | reverse complement strand
AACAGCTGTCTCCGACCATAGACCCATAGGCCTCTGCGTAGGCTTCCAAGCATTTGGAGCCCATGCCAAAGTCAGCCTTTTGTTGCTGGGATTGGCCAATGGAAATGAGGGTCAAGAAACTCAAGACCAACATGGATATGGATCTCCAAATCGGAGTTAACAAATTGTCATTCATGGCTATGCGTGAATTGGTATGCAAGATACATACCTTTAGACACCAACTCTTAGACAAAAGTTGCTTGCCTGCTTTTAATTACAATTCCGAGACCATCAATTGAGATGTGATAAAATCACATAGGAATCGACCCTGTGTGCTCAAAACAATTTGGGTATCGACCAGGCTCAAATTCCCCATTGCCATCTGTTGCTCGAGAAATGCGCGATTTTGCGCAAGCCAATTAGGACTTAAAGACTCCATTTTGGCGGTATTGAGCCCTTCTGACAAGCGAAGTTGAGTCATGATCATTTCGTTGATCTGGTTGGTCGGGTTGAGTGTTTCGGACTCTGCTTGCCATGATAATGCAGATTCGGCTTGGCTCATGTATAGGGCGTTATTGGCCACGTTCCAGATGCGTTGAGGCCCATTGTAGCTGTGAGCTGATGGCCCGATGCCCAAGTAGGGAGTGCCATTCCAGTATTGGCTATTGTGTTGAGCTCGAAAACTGGGTTGGCAGAGGTTGCTGATTTCGTAATGGTCCCATTGGTTGGCTATTGCCCAATGCGAGAGGAGCAGAAATTGTTCTTCGGCTCTTTTTTCATCGGGGATTGCCGTTTTTCCAGCGCGAATGCTGTGGTGCAAGGCCGTCTTTTCTTCAACCGTCAGCGCATAGGCCGATAAGTGAGGTATGCGATTGTCAAGTATCCAATGCAGTTCTGCCTCCCAGCTTTGATGGTCTTTCCAAGGCGTGCCGTAAATCAAATCAATGCTCAGATTGTCAATTCCCATGTCTTGAGATAATTGCACCGATTGAATGGCTTGACGGCTATCGTGAGCCCTATTCATCTGCGCCAAGTCCTGGTCGGAAAGACTTTGAATCCCTATGCTCAAACGATTGACCCCCGCTTGGGTCCAAGCCTTCAATCGATCTCTTTGTATGTCTTCGGGGTTGGCTTCTAGGGTAAATTCAATCACTTGGGAGGAATCAACGATGTTCAAAAGCTTATCCGAGAATCGCAGCCACTCTTCAGGTTTAAGTATGGATGGGGTTCCACCTCCAAAATAAATCGTTTCAAGAGTTTTGAATGGCCAATCGACCCAGCGCAATTCCAATTCTCGTATCATGGCGTCTAGCATGCGTTGACGGTAGTCTTGGGAAGTGCTAAAGTGGAAGTTGCAATAGTGGCAGGCTTTGCGACAAAAGGGAATATGGATGTACAAACCTGTGGGCGCCATGAAGCATTTTTTAGCAAATATCGGGGAGATGCGGGGATGGGGCTAACTTTGTGCTATTGCGGTCCATGCGAAACCTGCTTCTTTGCTTGTGTATGACGCTCTTGTCGTTGATTCCTATGGGGGCGAATTCGCTCGTGCGGGCTGATTCCGCAAGCGTTTTGGTTGAAGATTCCATTGCCATGGCCTTTAGAGCCAGATTGAGGTCATTTAAAAATCAATCGTTCCATCCCTTTATGGATAATTCCGACAGTGCCTACTATTGGAGTTTCTCTCCACAAGGGGTGGGTGTTCCGAGACAAAGAGGGGGACATGCCTTTGATCATTTTTCCCCCTTTTCAAAAGACCTGTTTGTTCGTCAGAGTTCAGCGAAATTCTGGATGTTTGGCCTGGCGGTTCTGTGGCTATTGGTTCTACTGTATTTCCGAAACGCCTTGCCCAAACAATTCGAAATGCGCACCAAAAGCTTATTCAGTACATACAACTTCTCGGAACTTATGAATGAGAAGTTGGGTTTCGCCAGTGCTGGTACACTCTTGTCTCAGGTGTTGGGTTGGAGTGTGATGGCCATGGTGTTTGTTACCATTTGGGTGTATTCTCAGTTGTTAAATTTGAACAATCCGGCCTTGTACACCTTGGCTCTTTTGAGCATCGTTATTTGGGAACTCTTGGTTTATCTCACAGCCCTGATGTTTGCCGAAGCTACCGGTTTGTATTCCGTGGTTCGGTCGACTTGGCAGCGAAAAGCCAATGCTTCGCTGTGGTTTGGGTTTTTGACTTTCCCTCTTGTTTTGTTGGCCTATTACAATGCGCCATAACTGCAAGATTACCCTTTTGAACAGGGTTTTACCTACTTGGTGATTTCGTTTTTTGGACTTCGCTTGTTTTGGGTTTTCGTTGGAATCATGCGCGATAGGTCACTTTCATTGGCTGCTGTTTTGTATTTTTGCGCCATTGAATGCCTTCCTTTGGCACTAGTTGTAAAAGGTTTGGCAACGAACTAGTCGCTATGAACGAACGAGAAAAATTGGTCAAGAGCATTCTCATCACCCAGCCCGAGCCAGAAGCTGGAAAAAACATTTATGAAGATCTCGCTCAGCGATTTAAACTTAAAATTGATTTCCGCTCTTTCATTCATGTGGAGGCTATGACTCCCAAAGACATACGGAAACAGAAAATCAATTTCTTGGATTATACGGCCATCATTTTCAACTCGAAGAATGCGGTCGACTACTTTTTTACCCTGGCCCAAGAAATGAAAATTGATATGCCTGTTGAGACGAAATATTTTTCAATCAACGAGAGCGTATCCAATTATGTTCAGAAGTACATCGTTCCCCGCAAACGCAAAATGTTTACGGGAAAAGGTTCTGAGAAGGATTTCTTCACCTTGTTCAAAAACCACAAGTCAGAGAAAATCCTCTTTCCCTGTTCGGACATTCGCAAGCCCTCATTGCCCGATTTCTTCAATGACAATGGCTATGATTTTACCGAGTGCATCATATACAACACCGTAAGCAGTGATTTGAGCGATTTGAAAGAGGTGTTTTACGATGTTTTGGTTTTCTTCAGCCCAGCGACCGTCAAGAGTTTGTACGACAACTTCCCTGATTTTGTTCAGAATGATACTCGCTTGGCAGCCTTCGGTGATAGCACTCAACAAGCCATCCACGAACATCCCGAACTCATTTTGGACATTGAGGCACCTCAGCCCGGCATGCCCAGCATGTTGGCTGCCCTTGAAGATTACATCAAGCGAGCCAATTCCAACAAGTAAATTTTAAGAGGCTGAGACCAACCAAGCCACGAAGCCTTTCCGGGTTTGGGTAAGGAATACATACTGTTGGGAGCTTTCCTGTAGGCCCAATTTCTTTTTGACTTCTTCAGCCGATAATTTGCATTCTCTCACGGTCACAGAGGCCTGAAGTACATTTCGTTTGGCTAGTTCTCGCTGAACGGAATTCATGGAGCCTTCCATTTTGGCTTCTATGCGATAGCGGCGGCCAAGGGCTTGGGGTCCCTGATAGTTCGTCTCAAAAAAACTTGCATTGGGCGTAGCAGAATGATACAACGGCGAGTACAGTTCACGGTTGAACCGAGCGGCAAATGCAGCAGAATGGGGCTCATACAATAGGGGTGAAGTGCTACGGCTATGCTGTTCGACTGCTTGCAATTTTATTTGGTCTTATCGGCGGGCCTCTTGCGTATCTTGCAGCAGAAAAATTGAATGCGATTCAATTGTTGAATCCATATGCACTTTTCGCATTATCATTAGGTTGGGCATTATTAACACCTTTATTTCTT
>JALRLA010000254.1 GCA_023254645.1 Bacteroidia bacterium | reverse complement strand
GAACCCAATGTTGCTGCAGGCCATTTTGAGCTGAACTACTAGACCTTCTGCCGTGGGGTAACTGCTGAAACTATCCACTCGAAGAGCCAATTTGGCTGAAGAGGTCGTGAAGGTCTCTCCCATTCGCAACGTGTCTTGCTTGAATCCAGCAAAGGGCTCAGGCTTGTCCATGCTGCTTTGGTAGCTCACGTGGGTGAAAATGTCTTTGCTCAAAAAGTGCCTTGTATCGGGCTCGGCCAACAGTCCCATTTTGGGATTGTTCTGGGTCTTCGGCTGCAACTGAAAACTATCTCCGGTTAGGGTATCGACAAAATTCAAGAGAAAATACTCATTGATGCTGTCAAAGCCGGTCCCTTTTCGCTGACCCAAATAGGTAACGCTGTAATTAGAGGCCTGTCCTTGACGGTCTTTGTATAAAATCGCGTTTTCACGATTGAACTCTATGCCTTTTGCATCCATTTGGCCATTGGCGTCCATTTCTGGAGCCAAGCCAATACCGGCACTTTGGGTAATAATGCGCTGATTGACCGAAGAGATCAAAACACCCAGTAACAATACACCAAAGCCAATGTGGGCCACACTAGAACCGTGATTCAACCAAGATTTCTTCTTCTTTTCAAGGGCGTACCAAGCATTGGCCGAAATCAAATAAACCGAGGCAAACAGGAAGAGCAAATAGCCCAAATTGTAAATATCTAGGGCCCAAGCCAATAGTACCGAAAGGCTGAGTGACAACCCTACCGTTTTGAGCAGACCTTTGACCCAAACTTCCAGTGGCGTTTCTCTAAATCGGAACCAGTGCCCCATGGCCATTAACACCATGATGGGCATGGCTAGCCACAATTGAACACGGTTGTAATCGGCTTCTTGTGGAACGGCGGTTTTGAAACCAAATAGTTTGTTGAAAACGGGAATGGAGGTAGCAAAGAACACTTGAACCAGACTCAATATCAAAAACATAGAGCCCAAAAACATCCAAAATTCTCGGCTACTCACTTTGTCCTCAGTAGCTACTTCTTCTTTGGTCTCCTTCAATAGGGCCTGAATGAATCCCACCAAGGTCCCGGCAAATAAGACAATGCCCGCCCATTTGATGATGGAGGTAAAATTGGCTTCCCATGAATCGGGAATGGCCATGCTCATTAAGGGTATCAAAACCAAAAGAGCCAATAAGGCATAGGCAATGGCAGAACGAAGAGTCTTTGACTGTACTGCGGCCCAATAGGAAAGTCCAATAAAGGCCAACAAGAAGAGCAACAATTGGCCCGACAATCCCAAATCTGTAAAACTGTGTACGGAAGCCTCACCTAGTATGCCGCTTCGAGTCAAGAAGGTGGCGTACAGCACCAACCAAAAACTCAACTGAATCAGCAAATGAGCCGAAAACAAATGCCTTCCGGTGCTCTTGGCAATCAAGAGCATATGAGCGGCTGCTGCCATGAGCAACCAAGGCATCAAGGAAGCATTTTCTACGGGATCCCAAGCCCAATATCCGCCGAAATTCAGGCTTTCATAGGCCCAGTACCCACCCATGATGATGCCCAAGCCCAAAATGCCCACACAGACCAAGCTCCAAATCAACGCAGGGCGAATCCAGGAGCGATTTTGACCCCCTTTCCACAAGGCGG
>JALRLA010000224.1 GCA_023254645.1 Bacteroidia bacterium | reverse complement strand
TTCAGCAGCTACCCCACAGCAGAAGGTCTTGTCGTTCAGCTCAAAATGGCCTGCAGCAACATTGGGTTTTCGGAATCTCCAACCGAAGCATACCGATACGTTTATCCGCAGTTTAAAATCAATACAGCTTCTGGAGCCTTTGAATCAGCACCCGTTGAATCAGATGAGCTGGGATTGTATGTCAGCATTCAGCACATGAAAATCTTGGATCCCAATCCCAAAGCGGAAAATTTGGAATTCGTGATTCAGACCGGCGAGAAAAAACCCGTTATCCCTTATGTGGTTGTGAAGTCAATTGAGTTCCCCTGGATCAATGCTGTTTGGGCAGGTACATTGCTCATGGTATTGGGTTTTGCCATGACCATCGCTCGTCGTCTGAAAGAACAACGAGAGCTTTTGGCGTAAATTAGCCTCATGATAGATGCGGTAGACATTGTAGGATACGGCCGTTTGGGTCAAGCCTTACATCGTCTCTTTGAAAGCAAGGGCGTCAACGTTCGATGCATCTACAGTCAGTCTAAGACAGGAGAGGGGTTTGCCTCACGTGATCAATGGCTTAGCGATGAGACTATGTCTCCCTTGGTGTTTTTAGCCATACCTGACGATCAAATCGGCTTGCAATTGGAACAGCGTTCACCCAGTGCCTCACTTTTTATTCAATGCAGTGGGAATTGCGAGCGTTTTGCATCCAATCGCTTTTCAACGGCCGTTTGGTACCCCTTGCAGAGCTTCAGTTTGGGTAGAACCCCTGATTGGGACTCGATTCCCGTACTCATTGAATCAGACTCTGCTGAACTCCTTGCATGGAGCCAGAGTTTAGGTTTAAATATCCAATCGATTGATAGTCAACAACGCCGAGCCCTTCATTTGGCTGCAGTATGGGCCAATAATTTTGGACAAACGGTCATAGGGACGGCGGCAGAGATTTGCCGCAATCATGAACTTGATCCCAAACTTTTGAAGCCCCTCTTGGATGAAACCCTGAGCAAAGCTCTGGCCATGCCCGGAGAACAAGCACAAACAGGCCCTGCCAGACGTGGAGACGAACACACCTTGCATGATCACTTGGAACTCATGCAAGGTGATATCGCCGTTCAAGAATTGTATCGGCAACTGAGCCAATTCATTCGTCAACGTTACGGCAAGGTGTAACGCAGCCCCGCATACAACATTCGACCATTGGTAGGCCCCCAGGCAAAGGTGGGATCAACAAAATTCGTATTGACCAAGCTGCGAATGGCAGATGGAGCCATCTGATTACCAATGTTTTCCATACCTAGGTAAACATCCAAGCCCTTCCAGGTTTTGCGAACTTGCGCGTTCCAAATGGCATAAGCT
>JALRLA010000199.1 GCA_023254645.1 Bacteroidia bacterium | reverse complement strand
TGCAACAACAATCACACTATCAACAGAACCAGAGTAGGCTCTGATTCCAAATTAAAGCGACTATCATGACAGAAGATAAAAATCCAAAAGAAACAAATATGCGGTCTTCCTGCCAACGATCGGCAGGGATCCATCGGGTCGGGAATTGGTTTTTGAACCAGGTTACTTGGCGTTTGGCGTAGCGCCGGGTATTCTGCTTCATTTTATCCAGGGCCTCGCGGTAATTCATTATGCGATTCCTGTAGTCAAACCATTCGGTATAGCCCACGGTTTGCAAGGCATTAAGGTGCTGGTAGGGAAGAAGGGCGGTGACTTCAACCAAAAGCCCCGCTTCCATCATGGAATCGCAGCGCTCGTGAATTCGGTTGTACAGACTTTCTCTATCCCAATCCAAGGCCAGGTAATCAACCTGAGCATGGGTTAAGAGGTCAGCGATGGGAGATTCAGCCTTGTGCTGGTAGAGTTCGTTTAAACTCTGCCCGCTTTCCCAAAGCAGTTCCAAGGCTCGTTGCATGCGCTGAGGATTGAACATGTCAAGTCGTTCGTGCGCCAAGGGATCGGCCGCCATGATGGCTTTTCTCAATCCGACAATGCCGTGTTGATCAAAGCAATATTGCACCTGTTTTTGAACAGCTTCAGAAGGTTGTGGCAATTCATTCATGCCCTCCATCAAGGCTCGTATGTACAAACCTGTGCCTCCGCATACCACGACGGCACCCGATTCAGAGAGGCTTTCCCTGAGGGCCTGGGCCGCTTCTATTGCATATCGTTCGGCATTGTATTCTTCTTGGATCGATACATGACCAAACAGGCGGTGCGGCGCAGCGGCGAATTCTTCTTGGGTTGGTTTGGCTACGCCAATGTGCAGTTCAGAATAAACCTGACGACTGTCGGCGTTGACGATGTGGCAGCCCCATTTTTGGGCCAGAGCAATCGACAAAGCTGTTTTGCCTGATGCGGTAGGCCCTCCAATAATGGCGATACGGGGAGCCTGGCTCATGCGATCAATCGTTTACTTCGCTGAACCCGTCCATGCCGAATTCTTCGGTGCTGTCACCGTAGAAATCATTGCCATCATCTTCGTCCTGATCGTCGTCTTCGTCGAGCAATTCTTCTGCTTCCAAGAGGAGTTCGTCTTTGATGCCTTTGGCCGCAAGAATTTTTGCTGCGAGGGCGTCGAATTCGTTGTCATCGAGCATCTTGAATTTGCTGTCTTCGCGCTGACGTGGGGCTTTCCCTTCGCTTTTTACCAACAGCGGATAAGTGGCATCCTTGCGTGGATCTTGGATGCTCTGCAACTCGATGAGCAAGGTCCATTGTGCGACATAATCGCTGATGTAAATGAACCGTTGATGAGGGTCGTTGATCCAATCTCTCAATTTGGTGTCTTTCATGACGGGGCTTGGCAAAGCGTTGTCGCTGCTCATGTCCTCGTCATCCAGCATGTTTTCCAAGGTGATTTCCATGTGTTTCTTCCATTGAATGTCACTGATGTAAAATGAAGCTAACTCCTTTTTGTCAAAGCCGATAGCGTCTTGGATAGCGTGGTGAAAATCTAAAAAACTTGACGCGGGTTTGATGTCAATCCAGCGAACGATCTCGTCGTCGTTTTCAAACCAAATTTTAAAACGGAAAACCATGAAGCGCAAAGTTAGGTCAAGGCTTTGTATTTGTTTGGTCTGGAAGCCCAACAGCGTCATTTTGAGTGTATTTTTGGGCCTTGTTTCGAAAATTAACTTGGATTTTGATCAGCCTGGCTTCGTGTGGAAGCCTGTTGGCCCAGTCTGACAAAGGCGATGTGCGAGGATTCGTTTACAATGCCGATAACGGCGATCGATTGGCAGGAGCCTTGGTTTGGATTCCAGAAATCAACCGTGCACCCAGTGTGCGAGGCCGGAGCATTTTGGCCGACGGTGATGGTTTTTACGCATTGACGGGTATTCCGGCCGGAGATTACACCTTAGTGGCTACGGCTCCAGGTTTTGATACAGCCTATTTTGAGATTGTCGTTAGGCCTGCTTCGAACACGAAGCAAGACATCTATTTGCACGGAGGTCAGCAAATTGAAGAGGTTGAAATCATTGCTCGCGCCAATCGCAAACAAACCTTAGTGGGCGCTACCAATATTGATCCTAAGGCCATTGGCCGCCTCCCTTCGGTCGGCGGCGAACCCGATATCGTTCAGTACCTCCAGGTTTTGCCCGGTGTCGTTTTTAGCGGCGACCAAGGTGGTCAACTCTACATACGCGGTGGCTCGCCGGTTATGAACAAAGTGCTGTTCGACGGTATGACCATCTACAACCCCTTTCACAGCATTGGCTTGTTTTCGGTCTTTGATACCGATTTGATCAAAAGTGCCGATGTGTATTCAGCCGGTTTTGGCGCCGAATACGGAGGGCGCATCTCAGCGGTGGTCGACATCAAATCGCGAGACGGAGACCGCAACCAGATCAAAGGGAAAACCTCCATCAATACCTTTACCAGTAAGGTGATGCTGGAAGGGCCTTTGAAAAAATTTCAGCGCTACAGCGGCAACAGCTCTTTTGCCGTCAGCTATCGCAATTCATACCTCAAGCAATCGTCTAAATTGTTTTACGGCTATGCGAATCCCGATCGCCTGCCTTACAATTTTGGCGATCTCTTTGTGAAAATCAACGCCAACTCCGCCAATGGTGGCTATACCCGTCTGTACGGATTTCACTTCAGCGACGACGTAAATTTCCCAGGTTCTACCCACTACAGCTGGGCCAGCAACGGCTTCGGTGGCAAATTTATGGTGGTGCCCGAGCAGGCAAAGACACGGGTCGACGGCTTCTTTTTGTATTCCAATTACCGCATCCAACAAATGGAGAGCGATGCTCGACCCCGCGAAAGCTCAATTGGAGGCTTCAACATGGGGATGAATTTCTTGTACAATTTCAAGAAGGACGAATTCAAATGGGGCTTGGAGATGAATGGCTTTCAGACCAATTTCCAGTTGTACAATGCCAACAATCGCCGCATTGAACAGCAAGAAAGTACTACCGAGATCAATTTGTTCGGAAACTATAAGGTGGTCCGAAAGAAGCTCTTGGCTGATATGGGCTTGCGCTGGCAGTATTATGCTTCGCTGTCGAATGGAAGTTTAGAGCCCCGCCTTCAATTGCGCTACATGCCTTTCAAAGGCTTTGGATTGAAATTTGCCGCTGGTTTGTATTCGCAAAACCTGTTGTCTGCCATTTCTGATCGGGACGTGGTGAATTTGTTTTACGGGTTCTTGTCAGGACCCGATAATTTGCCCAAAACCTTCATGGGTCAGCCTGTGACCCACCGCCTTCAAAAGGCGAGTCATTTGGTGGCGGGTATGGACTATCGCTTGACCAAAAAAAGCACCATCAATCTAGAGGGCTTCTACAAGGACTTTAGCCAAATCACCAACATCAACCGCTCCAAGTTGTTTGAGGATGACGCGAGCAACCAAGACAAAGATGCCCGCTTGCGCCAAGATTTCATCATTGAAAAAGGAGAGGCCTATGGGGGAGATATTTCCTACAAGTTCGAGGACAAACGCCTGTACATCTGGTTGGTGTATTCTTTGACATGGGTGAACAGAAACGATGGTTACATTGTATACCAGCCCATTTTTGATCGCCGTCACAACGCTAACGCCATGGTTTCCTATACCTTGGGCAAGCGAACCCCGGTAGATTTGTCTGTGCGCTGGAACTTTGGCAGTGGGTTCCCCTTTACCCAAACCCAAGGCTATTACGAAAAGTATGACTTCGGGAATGGAATAGGTTCTGATTACATTCAGTCAAATGGGGAATTAGGGGTGGTTTATGCTTCCTTGAACCAGGGTCGTTTGCCCTATTACCACCGTTTGGATTTTTCCGCCAAACACAGTTGGAAATTGGACGATGGGCGCAAACTCACGGCGAATTTTTCTTTGACCAACGCCTACAACCGCGACAACATCTTCTACTACGACCGCATCAAACAGGAGAGGGTGGATCAATTGCCCATTCTTCCTGCATTGGGTATTCAATACGAGTTTTAAATCGACTCGTCGCTGATTTTTTTGATGGCCTGAAGTTTGAGCAAGGCCTCGATCGGACTGAGTTCATTGATGTCCAAGCTTTGCAATTCCTTTTTCAGTTGTTCCATTCTCGGGTCGGGGGCTTGAAACATGTTCAATTGATAGACCGATTTGGAATCGGTTTTGGTCATGGTTTTGCGTCGGTCAACCGCTGAACGGGTCTGCTCGAGTTCAGATAGGAGTTCTGAAGCGCGAATGAGCACTTGATTGGGTATGCCGGCCAATTGGGCGACATGAATACCGAAACTGTGTTCGCTGCCTCCGGGTTTTAGGGTTCTCAGGAAAATAATTTGTTGGCCTTTTTCTAGCACTTCAATGTGAAAGTTCTGTACCCCTTCCAATTTGGCTTCCAATTCATTGAGTTCATGGTAATGAGTGGCAAAAAGGGTTTTGGGTTTGCTGGGGTGGCTTTGCAAATATTCGGCAATGGCCCAGGCCAAAGAAACGCCGTCATACGTGCTGGTTCCTCGTCCAATTTCGTCCAACAGAACCAGAGAGCGCTCAGAGAGGTTGTTCAAAATAGAAGCCGTTTCGCTCATTTCGACCATGAAGGTAGATTCGCCCAAAGAGAGGTTATCGCTCGCCCCGACACGGGTGTAGATTTTGTCTACAAGCCCAATCTTGGCTGATCGACAGGGAACAAATGAACCCATCTGGGCCAATACAACGCAGAGGGCCGTTTGGCGCAGTATGGCCGATTTGCCGCTCATATTAGGTCCAGTCAAAATCATGATCTGGCGATGACCGGGACCCATTGCTATATTATTCGGCACATAGTGTTGATCGGCTTTCAATTGCTGTTCAATAACCGGGTGTCGAGACTCGATCAATTCAATATCTAGGCCATCGTGAATTTCGGGTTTGCAGTATTTTCTCGTGCTAGCCAAGTGGGCAAATCCCATCAGGCAGTCCCATTCTGCGAGTTGTTGAGCCAATAAGCGTATGGGTTCGACGTGCGCCAACAAATCGTTGAGCAACAATTCCCACAATTCTGATTCCAGGGCTGAAATGCGGTCTTGGGCCGAGAGAATCTTCTCTTCGTATTCTTTGAGTTCTGGGGTGATGTATCGCTCTGCATTGGTTAAGGTTTGCTTGCGAATCCAGGTTTCGGGCACCTTGTCCTTATGGGCATGGGTGACCTCCAAGTAATAGCCAAATACATTGTTGAAGCCAATCTTCAAAGACGGTATACCCGTGGCTTCCGACTCCCGTTTCTGAATGTCAATCAATCGCTCCTTGCCATGAGTGGCCAAATCGCGCAGTTCGTTCAATTCCGGGTGGCATTCCGATTGAAATACATGTCCCTTGCTAAAGACAGCCGGGGCTTCTTCTGAAAGTTGGGCATCGATCAAAGATTGAAGGTTTTGGCTGTTGGGGAATGCCCTAGCCGCTTCTTGTAGTCTTCGACCCGAACTCTCTTTCCATTGCTGGCTCAAATCTTCGACCTTTTTCAAGGCCGCGCTCAAGTGCAACAATTCCTTCGGATTGATGCGTCTTAACGCAATTTTAGAAGCCAAGCGCTCCATGTCTCCCAAACCTTCAAACAAGGATCGCCAGTCTCCCAGCGGGGCTTGTTTTTGCAGGTCCTCTACCGCATCAAGGCGCTGCTGAATTTGTTGTTGATCCCTTAGGGGCAGCACCAACCACTTGCGCAGCAATCGACTTCCCATGGGTGTTTTGCTGTGGTCAATGGAATCCAACAATCCTGTACCACTGGGGTAAACCGAATGCAGCAATTCCAAATTGCGAATGGTAAAGGCATCCAGCCATACGTATCGATCTTCCTCCAAACGGGCCAATCGGTTGATGTGGCTGGTGTGGTGGTGATGGGTCATTTCCAAATAATGCAAAATGCATCCGGCGGCGGTGGCGGCTTGGTTCATGCCGTCCAAACCAAAGCCCTTTAGGTTGGATACTTGCAGTTGCCGAAGTACCCGCTCGTAAGCGTAGTCTCCTTGTGTGACCCAAGGGTCCAAGACTTGATAGGAGCGAGGAGTGCCCAATTCTTCTATGAAACCTTGAGCCTCATTTTTGGGGAATAAGAGTTCGGCAGGTCGGAAACCGCTGATCAGTTTCTTGATGAAAACCCAGCTGCCTTCTGCTGCGTAGAATTCTCCCGTTGAAATATCGAGCAAGGAGAGTCCAATGCGGGCGCCGTCTTTGCTCAGAGCCGCCAGGTAGTTGCTCTC
>JALRLA010000190.1 GCA_023254645.1 Bacteroidia bacterium | reverse complement strand
CAACACAGCAAAGCCAATGTTGTGACGGGTACGATCGTACTCAGCACCAGGATTGCCCAAGCCGACATAGAGGAACTTCATGGGAGTTCAAAGATAGCCCCTGCTGCCATAGGTGATTCGAGAAAATGGAGCGCAAATTTCAAAAAAGATATCTATTTTTGATATATGAAAATGGTATCACTCAAATTGTATGAAGAACTGGCAGCCGAGGCCGATGAGCTCAGCGATAAGCTCAATATTAGCCGCAATCGATTCATAAATGATGCCGTTGTCGCTTACTCCAAAACGGTTCGTCGCGAGATTCTTGCCAAAGAAATGGAAGCGGCGGCAGCAGCCATCAAAATGAGTTCACGAGAAGTGATAGACGAATTTGATGCCCTGGATGATGAAGCAATTTGATCTCTACCTCGCTGACTTAAACCCACGAATGGGCACTGAAGCGGGAAAAGTGCGACCCATATTGATCGTACAGACCGATTTGCTGAATGGCTTATTGGAATCAACCTTGGTTTGCCCTATCACTACTCAAATCACTGGAGAAGACAACCCGCTTCGATACTTCTTGAAAAAAGGAAGTGCCGGGCTTGAGAAAGATTCTGAAATCATGATCGACCAAGTGCGCGCTATAGACAATAGAAGATTGAAAACCCATCTGGGCACCCTAGATGAATGCCATCACACATCCATCAAGCACAAACTGGCCGATGTGTTTGATCTTGGGGTTTAACCCTCTGCCTCGTTCAACATTCGAGCGATGCGATCTTCGATTTTCTCTGAGCTCCAGGTTTCGCGAAGACGATCAACCATCAAGGGGAAGGAAAATGGAGTCGGTCTTTGGGGTCTTTGAATGATCCATTTTTGCGCATCAGCCTTATTTAATGCCAAACGCAATCGACGCTCCTCCAATTGATTGGACAATACTTCTTCACTCGCTTGTTGAAGCAAAACATTGTGGGGCTCAAAATCGCTGAACACTTGGTACATCAAACGGGACGAGGATTGCAAATGGCGGTTTTTCACGGGTTTGTTTTGGGTTCCTTTGAATAGCAAACCACCGATGACGGCGATATCGGCAAATCTTCGCTGGCACATGAGCGAATAGTTCGTAGACTCTTGCAAATCACGAGTCAAATTTTGGGTACTGAACAGGTCCAGCTCCAAAGCCTCCTCAAGCGGTATGGGTTCCGAACTGAGCAATTCAAAACCGTAATCGTTCATGGCAATTGAATAGGTCTGGGCCGAAATCTGGCTCAATCGGTAGGCCAAAAGCATACCCATTCCTTCATTAACCATGCGGCCCTCGAAGGGAAAAACAAAGAGATGGTGGCCTTCGCGGCTTTCAAATAACTCAATGAGAAGTTCCTCGCTACTGGGTACGGCGCTGCGTTCCTGTTGAATTTCAAACAGCGGATGCAACAGTTTTACTTCGGGATCAACAGCTTCTTTCCAGGATTCCAATTTGCTTTGAAGCACCGACGACAATTCGCTACTCAAACTCATGCGACCCCCCATCCAACTGGGGACAACCGCCTTTTTCTTTTTGCTCTTGCGAACCACTGCGGTGTTTCCGTCAATGCGTACAAACTCCAATACCCGGCCTGCAAACACAAAGGCGTCGCCTTCTTTGAGTTTGGATAGGAAGTATTCCTCCATAGAGCCTAGGGTACTGCCGCCTTGAAGTTTCACCCATAGGGTTTGGTCGGCGGCTATGGTGCCAATGCTTTGGCGGTGCACCATGGCTAGCTTACGGCTGATAACCTTGTAACGATCCTCAACCCAAGTGATTTTCTTGTACTCGTCATAGGCCTCTAAACTGGGGGCGCCAAGCTCCAAAGAGCGAATCATGTCGTCGAACTCTTCACGCGTGACCGAAGCAAAAGCGTGGGTGCACTGTATTTCGGCAAAAGCCCAATCGGGCTGCAATCCTTCACCCACAGCCAAGGTCATCAGGTACTGCATGAGCACATCCATGGCGCGCAACACGGGTACTCTGGACTCGATGCGCTGTTCGGAAACGGCTTGTTTGAGGGCCGCAGCTTCGAGTAGCTCCAGTGAGTGAGTAGGCAAGAAATGAATGTCGGAGACTTCTCCCGGGCCATGACCGCTGCGGCCCGCCCTTTGCAAAAAACGGGCTACCCCTTTTGGGCTACCGATCTGGATGACTCGGTCAACGGGGCGAAAATCAACGCCCAAATCAAGGCTTGAGGTGCAGACAACCGCCTTCAAACTGCCTTCGTGCAAACTATTCTCCACCCAATCGCGCACCTCCCGGGTGAGGGAGCCGTGATGCAAGGCCATGCGGCCCGCTAGACTGGGATTGGCGTCTAAGAGCTGCTGGTACCAGACTTCGCTTTGATTGCGGGTGTTGGTGAAGATCAATGTGGTTTTGGCCTCTTCAATCAAGGGAATGACCTTGGCCAACAAGGCGGTTCCCATGTGTCCTGACCAAGGAAAACGATCGATGGTATCGGGCATGATGGTATGCACCTGAATCTCTTTTTGAATATCGGCTTTCACCTGTACTCCCTTCCGGCCAGGGCCTAAGAATACTCGATTGGCCTCTTCCAAATTGCCGATGGTCGCCGAGATGGCCCAGGTTTTCAAGGAGGGTCTCAAGCGTCGCAAATAAGCCAAGGCCAATTCCACTTGAACCCCTCGTTTGGAACCGATCAATTCGTGCCACTCATCACAGACCACGCATTCCAGGTGCTTGAAAAAATCAGAGGCCGATGGGCTAGCAATCAATAGATGAAGGGACTCGGGAGTGGTGATCAACACCTGCACTCCTTGGGTTTTGATCTTTTGTCGTTCAGCTGGTGAGGTGTCACCCGTTCGCAAGGCCACCGTAAAGTTTAAGTCCAATTCTTGGGCAGCGTCGTCAATGGCCGAACGAATGTCCTTGCTTAGGGCTTTGAGCGGGGTAATCCACAGCAAGAAAAGGCCCTTCTTGTGTTGGCGAAGCTTCGCGTCAATCAAGGCAGGCAAGGCCAAAGCAAAGGTCTTACCGCTGCCTGTAGGTGCATTCAATAGCCCACTTTTGCCCTTAAAATACAGCTCAGCACAGTCTTCTTGAAAGCGATGACCCTGCCAATTTCTGGCCTGAAACCATGGGTTCCAAAGGGTTTTCCAAATAGAAGAATCGCTGGGCATGGGGCTTGCAAGTAAACAAGCAAAAGCGAGAATTTGTTGGTGAGGATTAAACTTCTAAGGAGCTCAAACCATCCTATTAGAGATGAGAAAATTTGTGATGATAGGCCTGCTCGGCCTGGCCTTGGTTACTGCCACCACCGCTCAAGGGCATAAAAAAAGGAAACCCGCTGCTTGTGATAGTAGCCAATGTTCGCACTCGCATCCTGGACCCGGTCATCCACCCATGGGAGGGCCTCATGCTGCCGAAATGCGAATGGAGCATAAGTTGGAACACATGGATTCTATCTTGAATCTAAGCGATGAACAAGAGGCCCAGATTCGAGAACTGAATCGCGAGCACCGAGAAGCCATTCAAAGTTTGAATCAAGAGCACAAAATGGCCATCAAAGCATTGCTAACGCCAGAGCAACAAGCCATCATGAGAGCGCAACGAGAAGCCATGCGACAGCAGCGAGGGAATGTGATGCCCGAAGCTCCAATGGAATCGCCCGAATAAGGAATGTTACAAAAAAGGCCCAGACGATGATCTGGGCCTTTTTGTTATGCTTCTGGAGAACCTGAGTTCCCCTTGTCAACCGCATTGAACTTTCGGGGTTCGCGGTTGGGTTTGCTGCCTTCTGGGCGGGGGCCACGGTCGGGTTTGGGACTGCGATTTTCATTGCGGTTGCCACCATCACGGCGATTACCCCCATCTCGTTTTTCGCCATCAGGACGAGGGCCACGGTTTTCGTTGCGGTTGCCACCCTCTCGGTTGCCGCGGTTGCGGTTGCCGCCTTCGCGCTTTTCACCTTCAGAACGGGGACCACGGTTTTCGTTACGGTTGCCGCCTTCTCGGTTACCTCGGTTGCGATTCTCGCCTCCTTGACCCTCTGGACGAGGGCCACGGTTTTCACCACGCCCACCTCGGTTACGGTCACGGCGTTCACCACCTTCGCGCTTTTCACCTTCGGGGCGAGGGCCACGGTTTTCAGAACCTTCGCGATTACCGCCTCGATTGCGGTCACGGCGCTCTCCGCCATCGCGACCTCCACGACCGCGATCACGGCCTCGGCGACGGTTGCGATCGGGGTCTTTCAATTCGCCAATGGCGCCTTTCAAAAGTTCGGCACCTTCGATGAAATCAACTTCCTCCTCCACCACTTTGCTGAGTACCTCAGCAGCGGGTGCAAACTCAGACAAGTGGGCCACTTGTTGGCCTTCCTTGTTCTGGGCAATCAAATCGTTTACAGTGTTTACGGGTAGTGCAATCCAGGCATCTTCTTCCTCATAGGCGAACCACATGAGTTTCTTCAAGATGTCAGATTTGCGTGCATAGGCCAATCCCGCAGTGGTGTCAATTTTGATGACTTTGCCCTTGGGGAACTCAGAAGCGGCTTCCACGTATTGGTCCAACTCAAAGTTCAAACAGCACTTCAATCGGCCGCATTGTCCGGCCAGTTTTTCCATGTTGATGGCTAGGTTTTGGGTACGTGCTGCACCCGTTCCTACCATTTTGTAATCGGTCAACCAGGTAGAGCAGCAGAGTTCACGCCCGCAATCGCCAATGCCTCCCAAACGAGAAGCTTCCTCTCGATAAGAGATGTGGCGCATTTCGATCTTCATGCGGAATTCGTCAGCATAACGGCGAATCAATTCGCGAAAATCAACACGAGACTCAGCCGTGTAGAAGAAAATCACCTTGCGGCCATCGCTTTGAATTTCGATATCCGAAATCTTCATGGCCAACTTCAGGTCGAAGCTGATGGTGCGCGCGCGCTCCAAGATTTGCGCTTCGCGCTCGTCTTGTTCCTTTTTGCGCTCCAGGTCTTTCTCACTGGCCATACGCACGATGTTGCGCATTTGCTCAGAGTCTTCTGAAACCTTGTATTTCTTCAACTGAAGACGAACGATTTCGCCCCAGGCTGAAACAGTGCCTACGTCGTATCCGACGCTGCTTTCGACCACGATTTGGTCTCCCGTATATATATCTAGGTACTCAGGGTTGCGGAAAAACTCCTTGCGGCTGCCTTTGAATCGAACTTCAACAATATTGAAGGGTTTGTCGCCCCCCGGTAGTTCCATGTCGCGGAACCAATCGTAGACATTCAGCGCGTTGCAGCCGCTCGTTCCGCAGTTCCCATTGCTCTTGCACCCGCCGGGTTTAGAGCCTTTCGTACCGCATGATGAACAAGCCATAATGCACAAAGGTAGGCAAACTTAGTCCTTGCTTTCAGCCTTAAAAACCCAGATTTTCTGACCAAGGAAATTGATGATCATACCCAGGGCTGTGGCAGCAATGACGGCCACGAACTTGTGAATTTTCACTGCGGCAAGACCGAATTCGTACCCGCTGTTGAGAATGGTCACCATCGCGTTGAGCTCCATTTTAGGTAAGCCCGCCAGGAGCAATTCGTTGGAAATGACGTTCGCAGAACCCGATAAGGTATAAAGCAGCAAATACTTGGCCAGGCGCATGGTATTGCGATCGCTGGCGCCCCAGGTCCAATGCTTGTTGAGCTGATAATTCACATAGGTGGCTACGACGATACCGGCCGATTTCGCCATCCAGGTCGGGATGAACTGACTCAAGCCATAGTACACACTCAAATCGACAAAAAAGCTGAGGCCTCCGACAATGCCGAACTTGGTCAATGCAATGTATGTGTCGCGCGAAATCACGTGTCCTGTCTCAATGTGAGCCCGTCAAAGGTACAACGCAAACCCAAGGCAATGGTTCTGTTTGGAATGGCATGCCCCACGGGAATGTCAAATTGCTGCGGATATTGATTCCCTTCCTGCAAGTCCCGCATGATCTGCTGAGCCGAGCGACCAAAAGGCACCGCATTGTCGTTCATGTCGATCAAGCTGCCAAACAAAACCGCCGCGGGTTCCTGAAACAAGCCGGCTCTCTGCATGGATTGACCCATTCGATCGATGTGGTACAGGTACTCGTCCAAGTCTTCCAAAAACAGCACCTTGCCCTTAGTGTCGGGCTGTTCCGGCGTACCCAAAGAGGCGTACACCAAACTCAAATTGCCGCCCACCAACTCCCCTTCAAAGGGCTGCCCAGGAGCCAACTCGATCTCTATACCCTCGCCC
The DNA here is from genome assembly GCA_023254645.1 of Bacteroidia bacterium. Lineage (GTDB taxonomy): Bacteria > Bacteroidota > Bacteroidia > NS11-12g > UBA955 > JALRLA01. The sequence continues at coordinate 2,349 of JALRLA010000190.1, read as the reverse complement.
TGAAGGGCTCGGGCCAGCGCTACCCCATCGTCAGTCGGGGCATGATTTTCCCACAAACCACGGGTAGCCATAGGCGAATGCAAACTCGCCAAGCCCTGTTTTTGCAGCCACAAATGAAGGGTGGTCAAATCGCTGTAACCGCACCACCACTTGGGGTTGTTGATGAAAAGCTCGGGCTGAAGAAGAGGCAGCAAGGGCAAACAGCCATACCCACCGCGCGCCGAAATAACCGCCTTGACCTCAGGGTGCTGGGCGGCCCAATGCAAGTCGCTGGCGCGCTGCTCGTGGCTGCCCGAAAATTGGTTCTCCCGGCCGTACAAGTTGGGCGCTTCTAGCACCTTCCAACCGTAGTGATGGGCCCAGGATTTGAAGCCCTCAACCTCTTCGGGTTGGACGGCTCTGGCTGGAGCCACCAAGGCAAGGGAATCGCCGGGCTGAAGGGGTTGGGGTTTGATCATGGTAGGGTGGTTTTGCTTAGAAAGAGTTAGTTTTGAGCTATGCGCAAAGCGCTGTATATATCGGCCGTTGTTTCGGGCTCTTCTACGCTATTGAGTGTCTTGTTCAAATTGATGCACCTGCAAGGGGCCAATGAATTGCTCATGCTGGGTCTTGGCGGTTTTGCTCTGGTTGTAGCTCCTTTGGCTGGGGTTTATTTTTACAGCAAGCGTCGCTAATCCTCGAATTTAGGGTTGGGATTGCAAAATTCCGTTGGGCTCGCCTTGGGCCTTGAACACCAAATGGCTCTGACTAATCACCGTTGTCATTTCGGCGTTGCGGGAATCGCTGTGGTATTCGAAATAGGGTCCTTTAGAAGAAATTCCTGACTCTGCAACCGCGTCAAGAACCTTGGTCCAGGTGCTTGAAGCCGTACCGGGTTCAGCATTGGTCAGCGCGTGCACATACTGGCCAGCAGACATTTCCAAAACCAAATATCCAGCCTTTTCTACCTGTGCCGTAAACTCTGGGAGATCAGTGTTTTTGGGTAGCTTCATCGGCACCCCTACCGAGTACTCAAACGGGGCTGACCCCTTCGGCAGTTCGTTCATGGCAATGTATATGCCCCCGGCCATTACCCAGCGCTGCTTGTAAGCCGACTCCATGATTTTCATGGCCGCTACCTTCATGTTGTTCATGACCTTGTTGTACGGTCCTTTATAGGGCAAACAAACCAACAGCAATGCGTCGCGCTGCTGTTTCTGGCAGGTATAATCCTCACCATTTAGCAACCACAGCTTTTCTGCTTGGAGAGTCTGAACGGTATCAGAGTCTTGATCTGCCGAAACCAAGGTTTCTTGAACGCCTGAGGTGCAGGCGGCCAAACCAAGGGCCAAGAGAGTGAAAAAACACAATCGCATGTTGCGAAGTTAGGGCTGGGCTTGGGTTATATTTGCAGCATGAAATTCCTAGCCGAAATCGAGATTCTGCCCAAAAAGGGTTTGTTGGATCCTCAAGGTAAAGCCGTCTTGCACGGAATGAGCCAGATTGGCTTGCCCCAAGTGAGCGACGTTCGGGTGGGCAAATTCATCACCCTCGAATTGGAAGCCGGCAGCGAGGCCGAAGCAACAAAAGCCGCCGAAACTGCGAGCAAAAAGTTGTTGGCCAACCTCATCATGGAGAGCTACACCGTTCGCGTCAAAGCCCTGTAAACATGATTGTGTACAACGTCACCTGCAATTTGGATGCCTCCATGGCTGAAGAATGGTTGCAGTGGATGCGCACCGAGCACATCCCCGAGGTGATGGCCACGGGCTGCTTCATCGAACACAAAATCATGCGTTTGATGACCGAAGCTGACGGAAACGAAGGCGTCAACTACGCCATTCAATACACCGCTGAAAGCTTGGAACACTACCACCGCTACCGCGATGAGCACGGTCCCGCCTTGCAGCAAAAAACCCGCGAGCGCTACGGCGATCGCATTTTGGCTTACCGAAGCTTGTTGGAGCTTCTGTAACTTAGCCCCATGGCTGGTTACCTGCCCATACCCATCTCCTTAGAAGAAGCCCTGTCGGGTGACTACGCATGGATTGATGTGCGCAGCGAAGGCGAATACGCCCACGCACACGTGCCTGGTGCCATCAATGCCCCGGTATTGAACAACGATCACCGTCATCAGGTCGGACTTCGCTACAAACAGAATGGCTCAACAGCTGCCGTTCGTTTGGGTCTGCAGTTGATGGGCCCCGAGTTTGACCGCTACTTCGATCAGCTTCTATCCATGAGCAAGAACCGGCCCGTATTGATTCATTGCTGGCGCGGGGGTTTGCGCTCTCACATCGCCTCCACCTTGCTGGCCTGGAACAACCAACCCGTTCATTTGTTGACAGGCGGATATAAAACTTACCGAAC
>JALRLA010000181.1 GCA_023254645.1 Bacteroidia bacterium | reverse complement strand
ATCAGGGCACCGTTGATGGTGTTGGGATCGCGCTTGGCGTTTTCTCGATCAAACAAGATCTGAGCCACCATGTTTTGGAAGGTTTCTTCCTCCACCTCGGGCTGAGTCAACAATTGCTCGACCAACATCAAAGCGCGCTCCATAGACTCTTGAGGGCCGCTGATGTTGATGGTCGAATATAAGTTGCTGCTGCCTACCGACAAATCGCATCCCAATCGGAACAATTCGGTAGACAGTTCTTCGCGGCTGAAGGTTTTGCTTCCGCAGTAATTCAGGTAATCCAGCGCCAGGCTGCTTTCCATGTCCAAGTAGTCCCCTCCCCAGTAGCGCAGGGTAAGGTCAAAAAGGCGGTTGTCGCGGTTTTGGGTGTATAAGAATTCCACGCGATCGCCATAGCCTTTGTTGATTTGCACCTCTTTTTTGATGTTCACGAACTCGGGCAAAATGGGCTTAGTGGGCATGGCCATGAACTGCTTCAAGAAATCGCTTTGCTTGTCGCGGTTCAATTCAACGGGGTGAATGGCGGGTTTTTCAATTTTAGGGCTGGCAGGGGTTTCGCCCAAGCGCTTGTACACCACACAATAGTCTTGGTTCAACAGGGCGTTGGCGACGTCAATCAAGGTGCCGGTGCTGATCTTGGCTTGGTCGGCCAATTCGTTGGCGACCTGGCGATAGTCCAGCCCGTTGACAAAGGCAGACATCAAGAAGTAAGCGCGGTTTTCGTTGCTTTCAAAGCCCTGAATACGGCCAATTTCTTGGTTCAAAATGATGGCTTGAATCAGGCTGGAATCGAAATCACCGCGGCGAATTTTGTCGAGCTGAGACAAGAGCAAATCGCGAACCTCTTCCAAACTTTGGCCTGGGTTAGGCCCTCCACCCATAATGAAGGTGCTGTAGTCCTTCATCTCGTCGATGTAGGTGTAGGCATAGCCCAACTTTTGCTTTTGTACGAGGTTGAGATCGACCAATCCGGCGCTGGAATTGCTCAAGAGCATATCGATGAGCTTAATGGCTGACAATTCAGCGGTACCGGCTCCGGGAATGCGAAACCCGATGGTCACATCTTCGGCATCGGGACCTGTTACGTCGTAACTGCGGGGGCTGTTGCGGTAGGGTTCCATTTCATAAGCATAGACGGGAACGTCTTTGGCCTGCATGTAGGAAAAGGCGTTCAACACCTGAGCCGCCGTTTGGTCGGGATTCAAATCACCGGCCATGATGACGGCCATGTTGTTGGGTACGTAATAGGTATAGAAGTAGTCGCGAATGGCGTTCAATGAGGGGTTTTTCAAGTGCTCAATGGTACCAATGGTGGTTTGCAATCCGTAGTTGTGGTGGGGGAACAAATCGGCGTATAGAGTTTCCCAAACGCGGTCGCCGTCGCTATCCAAGCTGATGTTTTTTTCTTCGTATACGGCCTCCAATTCGGTGTGGAACAAGCGCAGCACAGGGTTGCGGTAACGCTCGCTTTCCAGTTTTAGCCATTTTTCAATGCTGTTCGAGGGAATGTCATTGATGTACACGGTCATTTCGTTAGAGGTGAACGCGTTGGTGCCCTGAGCGCCCAAGGCCTGGCACATTTTGTCGAACTCGTTGGCGATGGCCCAATTGGCCGCCAGTTGCGACACCGAGTCAATGGCTTTGTAGGTCGCTTTGCGCTGTGCGGCATCGGTCTGCTTGTTGTAGACCTCGTACAAGGCATCGATTTGGTCCAAGTAAGGTTTTTCTTTCTCCCAATCCAAGCTTCCGTATTGATCAGTGCCTTTGAACAGCATGTGCTCGAGGTAGTGGGCCAAACCGGTGTTGCTGCTAGGGTCGTTTTTCGAACCCGTTTTCACCGCCACCATCGTTTGAATGCGGGGTTCGGCGTGGTTCTCGGAGGTGATCGGGCCCGGTACTGCCCCCAGCGGCCGCCCCAGCTCCAGGGCATGATGCGCCGTGTTCAGCGCGCCGGA
>JALRLA010000144.1 GCA_023254645.1 Bacteroidia bacterium | reverse complement strand
ACCTGATCGCTCTTGAGCCTGCAAGCGAGATATGTGAAACTGCGGGTCTCCCAAACTATCCAAATAACAGGGTCCCGCGAGCATTTCGACCGAAGCAAAATCCATGTAGGTGGGATCAAACCTACCCTTCTCAAGGCTGTACGACCAGGCCTCTTCTTGGGATGCAGACAAGCGTTGATCGCGAAGATCGAAGTAGCGGTAACGCCCCCCTTTTACCTCGATCTCTTCGATGCGCCAAAACCATAATTTGCCGGTGGCAGGGCCCGAGGGGAAAATTTGATCAAACAATTGTTGATAGTTGTTGGAGGCTGTTTGCGCATGATACCCCATGTTCAGCTCCAATCCTGTAACCAAAACTCGGCTGAAGGAAATCTTGTGCTCCCACCAATCAAAGTGCTCCAATTGGGCATCCAAACTGCGCACGTAGAACAGCGTATCACTCTGCGCGTCACCCACGTACAAGTCTTCAATGTGAAAATTTCTCAGGAAGTCTACCTGAACGAACCCAACACGAATGGGCGCATGAAGGGATTCTGAGATTTGTGTTGTCACCCAATCAGCTAGCGCATTTTGCACCAAGCGATTTCGGGTAGCCACGGCCACGGCAGAAAGCAACAACACCCCCCAAAGGAGGGCCGACAGCGCTTTCTTCCGTATTTTTGAACCGCGTAGAGTCAAACCAACCAAAGTTAATCTTGGGCCAATCGCATCAATTCACACATGAACCGCTATTCCACCATATTGGGCATAGAGAGCAGCTGCGACGATACTTCGGCCTCCATTTGGAAAGAGGGCAAAATCCTTGCCAATGAAACCGCATGTCAACCGGTACACGAAGCCTGGGGAGGAGTGGTTCCAGAATTGGCCTCACGGGCTCACCAAAGTCACATCATTCCGGTCATTCAATCAGCCCTCAACAAAGCACAAATTCGCTTGGAAGATTTGGATGCCATTGCCTGCACCCAAGGACCCGGTTTGATGGGCTCTCTGATGGTGGGTTGGAATACGGCCAAGGGCCTTTCATTGGCCTTGAATAAGCCTTTGATTGGCGTGCATCATCTTCAGGCCCACGTCTCAGCTTTGTACCTCGAACATGAGGTTCGCTTTCCCCTACTGACCTTGTTGGTGAGCGGAGGTCACACTCAACTCCTCTTGATCACCGAGGGTTTGAATATGGAAATCATTGGCCAAAGTCAAGATGATGCAGCGGGTGAAGCCTTTGACAAAGCCGCCAAATTGTTGGGACTGGGCTATCCGGGTGGCCCTCATGTCGATCGATGGGCTGGCAGCGGAAACCCACAGGCCTTCGAATTTCCCGATAGCCAAACCCCAGACTTGGACTTTAGTTTTTCGGGCATAAAAACCAGCCTCTTGTATTTTTTGAGAAAGCAGCAAGAACAGGATCCCCAATTCATGGAATCGCGCATGGCCGACATCTGCGCTTCCTACCAATTCCAGGTGGTCAGCAGCTTATTGAAGCGCGTCAACAAGGCCATTCGCTTGCACAAACCAGCATCATTGGGTCTGGTCGGCGGGGTTTCGGCGAATTCAGAGCTTCGACGCCGTTTTTCGGAATTGGCCACATCCGAAGGCCTAGAGGTCTACATTCCTTCCTTCGGCTATTGCACCGACAACGCCGCCATGATTGCCCAAGCCGGCGCCATGCTCTTGGAAAAGGGAGAACAAACACCCTTGTCAGCTTTGCCTTTTGCCCGTTAATCTGACCTTTATTGGTTGTAAAAAGGCACTGCTTTGTGGAAACAGCAGACTGCCTTGATGGGCTCAGTTTCAATTGGCTATCTTCGCAGGAATGGACACGGCATCCGTACTTTCTGGCATTCGAGCGGGCGACCAAAGAGCGTTGGCACGGGGCATCAGTTGGGTGGAAAACAACACCGCTGAAGGGATGGAATTGCTGCGTCATACGGGGCGAAAAATACCGGTCATTGGCATCACAGGGGCTCCAGGAGCGGGCAAAAGCAGTTTGGTCAACGCCCTGGTTCAGCACTGGGCCGAGCAGGGATTGCGCATCGCTATTTTGGCTGTCGACCCCTCCTCTCCTTTCAACATGGGCTCTTTGCTGGGCGATCGCCTTCGCATGCCCGGGCTTTTTTTGCACGATTCTGTATTCATTCGAAGCTTGTCGGCTCGAGGTTCTCTCGGCGGATTAACCGCCAGTATTCTGGAAGTCTGCGACTTGGTCCAAGAAGCTCCCTTTGATCGCATTGTGATCGAAACAGTTGGGGTGGGACAAAGCGAAATTGAAATTGCCGGCCTGGCCGATACCACTTTGGTATTGACCGTCCCTGAAGGTGGAGACGAAGTCCAAACCCTCAAAAGCGGCGTCATGGAAATTGCCGATGTCTACGCCGTCAACAAATGCGACAGACCGGGTGCAGAAGCCATGTTGAAATCGCTTCGATCCTTGTCTCATTCTCATGCCACTGCCAAATGGGAAGCGCCCGTTATCGCTACTGTGGCCACTGAAAGCCGCGGAATCGAAGAATTGTCTCAAGCCCTGGAGGCTCATCACCGCCTAGGAATAAGCACTGACAACAAACTCCAACTGCTAACGGACAAAGCCTTTACCCTCATTCAACGCAACCGAATGAAGGATCTTCCTCGAAGAAGGCTCTACGAAATGTTGCAAGAAGCCCAAACAAAACCCGGCTTCAATTTGTATGATTTCGTGACCTCCATTCACTAGATGAAAATTACCATTCTCAGCTGTTCCTCACGAGCACAATCCAATACCGCTCGAGTCGGAAAAGCCATTCAGCATTATATCGAATTCCAACACCCCGAAATGGGCATTCACCAACCCGATTTCGTTCATTACGACATTCCTTTCTTCAATGAAAAAGCCTTGAGTCGGGAGGGCTTGAGTTCCTTTCAGGAAGAGTTGGTTCAAGCCTTGGAACAAAGCCAACTGGTCTTTCTGCTTTCTCCTGAATACAACTGGTTTCCCAGCGCCGAAGCGGTCAACATGATTCATCAATTGGGAAGCGGTCGCTTTCGGGCTTGTTGGGACAACAAAGTCTGGGCTACAGTAGGAGTAAGCAGCGGTCGTGGAGGCCGAATTCCCGCCGTTCAGCTTAGTTATGTCGTCAACAAAGTCATTGGGCATCTGGGTCTCCAAAGTGTGGTTTCAGCCAAGAATTTCGAAAGTCAATTCACCCCACAGGTTCTGTCTACCGAAGGGCATTCCTTGGGTCAAGCTGAATACGACAAAGGACTGTTCGATTTCATCGAATACAACCTGGACCTAGCCAAAAAAATGTTTGCTTAACGCTTGAGCAACACGGTGCTCTGACCGTCTACCTGAATCAAATAAGCTCCGGGAGCCAAAGCCGCTCCAGAAACATACAAGGTACTTCCTTGATTGGATCCTTGTTGAAGCAGCTTACCGCTGGCATCCAACAATTGCCATTGACGATCCTTGATGCTGGCAAATTCCAAATTCCATCCCTGAGTGGAGGGATTCGGATAAACCGAGTATTCCAAGGCAACACTGCGATAAACTGAAGACAGAAGATCTTGCATGGTCACCGTGCAGGTTTCAGAAGATTCCAAGAAACGAGAATCAAAATCTACCCAAGCGGTATTGTCAATCTCTTGCTTGAGAGACAGCGTTTTGGTCAAGTCAACTTGATATTGAACGAATCCGCCGGCAGAAGCACTGTTGCTCTCCAATGAAGACAAATTGGCCTCTGGAAACTCTACCACGAGTATGCGACCTTGAACAATCGACAAATTGGCCTTCAAGGGGTAGTAATCGGTCACCAGCAATCGCTTCAAAGGCAAACGGCTGTCGAGCGTATCGATCATCACAGCGCGCTTCACAAAACCGGTACTGGTATTCAAGAAATCAACACGGTACGTCCATTTGGTATTTCGGTAATCAATTTCAGTTCCCTCCAAGCTCTCTTTGCTGACAGAAGGTGGCAAATCGCCTCCACCTGCAGGACCCATCATCAGGGTATCGTTGTTGT
>JALRLA010000038.1 GCA_023254645.1 Bacteroidia bacterium | reverse complement strand
AAACCCAGGTAGGTTTTCTGTTCGGCGTATTCTGTGAGGTAAAAGGCCTCTGCCGGGGCGCCTTCTACCAACAATCGCAGGCCTTGATATTGAACCCATTGGCCCGGAGTGGAAGCCATGGCTTGTGGGATCAAACCCTTGATGGGGCGGGGCTTTTGGGATTGCGGCTGGGCTATGCCCTGCTCGACGAAGTCGGGCCGGGCGAGCTCTGGGTTCTGGCCAATTGCCAGGCGCATTTCTTGGACCGAAGCGTCTAACTCGCGCAGGGTGCTGGATTGGGCGTTTAAGGTGTGTGCTGCGGCCAAGCCGAGCCAAAGCCAAAATCGGGGCATAGGGGCAAGTTAACAAAACTTAGGGCTGTTGTAACTTGCAAAGCGAAAATGAACCTGTTTCGCATCACCCTTCTGGCTGCCTTTTCCTGGGTGGCCGCTGCCCAAGCCCAAGACTATTCGCTCCAATCGGTGCAATACAGCGATTCGACGGTTTGGTACATTCACAACCACACGGGCAAATGGATCAAGCCCAGCAGTTTGACCTTGAATTGGTTTCACCAAAAGCAGAGCCTGGTCATTTGGCCCTACAAATACGAGCCCGGTTATTTTTTACAGACCTTAAAGCAAAACACCTCTGGCCGCAACTGGTCTTGGAAGTACAAAAGCTCGCACGGGCTTTCGATCAGCGATACGATTTACCCCGGAGACAGTTTGCCGGTGCTGATCAGCGTCAATTACGATGCGAAATACCGGGATACGGTCATGCCCGCCAATGTGACCCTGTATTTCAGGGATTCCATTGCACGGGGTCAGGTTCAGCAAATCATACCCTCTGGCAGTTCCTGTAGTTTCAAGCAGCTGTTTTTGAGCTCTTATTTTGACAAGGCCGGCATCAAGTACGGCAGTCACTACTTGCCTTCCTTGCACGAGGGGGGGTGCCTGGAGGCGAGCACTTGGGGCAACGGCTATTTGATGGTGTTCAACGAGCAGACCTTACAACCTGCCTTGGCGGGTACGATGTTCCCGCGCTGCGATGCCGGGCGCTTGTGGAGTACCTTCGGGTACGCCAAAGACTCCCAATTGTTCTACAGCTTCAATTTCAGCGAGACCTCGTACTTTGATAGCCTGATCGATGCCATTAGCCCCGGCGATTACGTGGCTTTGGTGAGTTATGCCGGTGCCACTTGGAGCTTTCAGCACGCATCTGCTTTGTCCAAATTGGGCTTTGACGTAGACAAGGCCGAGAGCATGCAGCATGTGCTCTTGGGCCGCAAGAGCTTGCCACTTGGCCGTGCCCTTTACACGGGTTTTGGGGCCCCCATGGCCTCCTTGAAGTGGGTGGGCATGGACGCGGTGATGATTCCCGGTCAGTCGGGTGATTCGCTCAAGCCTTACCCCGATTGTTACGAGTCCTTGGTGCGCATTCACGAGCCCTACATTCCCGAG
>JALRLA010000305.1 GCA_023254645.1 Bacteroidia bacterium | reverse complement strand
TTTGGCCAAATGGGAAATCGAACGCGTTGACCAGGTGATTGACATATTGGGCCTTTGGGGCGATGCCGTTGACAACATTCCCGGAGTGCCCGGTGTAGGAGAAAAGACCGCCAAAAAGTTGATTGCAGATTGGGGTTCGGTTGACAACATCATCGCCAATGCCTCGTCCTTGAAGGGAAAGTTGGCCGAGAAATTTGTCGAATTTGCCGAGCAAGCTCGTTTGAGTAAACGATTAGCGACCATCGATACAGCCGTGCCTCTTGATTTGAGCCCGGCTGATTTGGCCTTGGGGGAATGGAACAAAGAGGCCTTGATGGAGGTGTTTACGGAATTGGAGTTTAGAGGCTTGACCCAGCGAGTGTTAGGCATGGATGCTCCCATGATGGAAAGTACGGAAGTCCCCAAGCGTCCGTCATCCAATCCTGACCAAACCGACCTGTTTGGCTATGAGGAGGAAACCCTAGCCCCTGTTTACAAAACTCTGGCTGATGTCGAACACCGATACATTGCAGTCAACAGCCCGGAGACTTGGTCTGAATTGCTGCAGCGTTTTGAAAGCCATTCGGAATTTTGTTTTGATACAGAAACCTCAGGCGTAGATGCCTTGACGGCTGATTTGGTCGGCCTATCATTTTGCTTCGAAGAAGGGGAGGCCTATTACATCCCGGTAGCCCAAACTACCCAGACGTTGGAATTGTTCGCTACTCCTTCGACGGGTCCGGAAAAAGGTTTGAGTGCGGCTGAAACTTTGGCAAAACTTCAACCTTATTTTTCCTCGAAGGCCCTGAAGATTGCTCAAAACCTGAAATACGACTGGGCGGTATTGAACAAACACGGATGCAAATTGAAGGGTCCCTATTTCGACACGATGTTGGCGCATTACGTGTTGGAGCCTGATAAGAGGCACAACATGCAGGTGTTGAGCGAACACTATTTGGAATATACCCCCATTAGCATCGAAACCCTGATTGGGAAAAAGGGCAAAAACCAAGGCACGATGGCCGATGTTCCTTTGGAGCAAATCGCCGAATACGCCGCCGAAGATGCCGATGTGACTTACCGCTTGTACGGAAAACTGAAGTCAGAATTGGCCGAGCGAGGACTGGAATCGGTGTTGAATGACATTGAATTGCCTTTGGTGTCGGTTTTGGCCGAAATGGAAGCAGAAGGAGTGCGGGTGGATACCGCGTTTTTGCGCGATTACAGCCAATTGCTGACCACCCAGGCCATTGCCTTGCAAGACAAAATTCACGGCCATGCGGGGCAGTCCTTCAATGTTTCCTCTCCTCAGCAAGTGGGCGCTTTGTTGTTCGACCATTTGAAGTTGTCAGACAAGCCTAAGAAGACGAAAACGGGTCAATACCAAACCGATGAAGAGACCTTGTTGTCGCTGGCTGGCAAGCACGAAGTGGTTCAACAGATATTGGATTTTAGGGCTTTGCAAAAGCTCAAGAGTACCTATGTCGATGCCATACCCCAATTGGTCAACGCCAAAACAGGAAGGGTGCATACCCATTTCAATCAGGCGGTGGCCGCCACGGGTCGTTTGAGCAGCCAAAACCCCAACTTGCAAAACATACCCATTCGCACCGAATTGGGTCGAGAAATCCGCAAGGCTTTCGTGGCAAGAGATGCCCAACATGTTTTGCTCAGCGCTGACTATTCCCAGATTGAATTGAGGGTCATTGCCCACATCAGTGGAGATCAGGGCATGAAAGAGGCCTTCATCGCCGGTCACGACATTCATACCGCTACGGCCGCCAAAGTTTGGGGAGTTGACTTGGATCAGGTAGACACCGATATGAGGCGCAAAGCCAAAACCGTGAACTTTGGTATCATTTATGGGATATCAGCTTTTGGTTTGAGCCAACGCGTAGGGATTTCCCGTTCAGAGGCCAAAGAGATCATCGATCAATACTTTGTTCAATTCCCTGGAATCAAGTCGTACATGGATTCGACCATTGAAGGGGCAAGGAGCAAAGGATATGTGGAGACCATTCTCGGGCGCAGGCGCTATGTGCCTGATGTGAATTCCAGAAACGCTACCGTTCGTGGCTTTGCTGAGCGAAATGCCATCAATGCCCCCATTCAAGGTTCAGCAGCCGATATGATCAAGCTGGCCATGGTTCGCATTCAAGATTGGTTGAAGGCTGAACAATTGGCCACGCGCATGACCTTGCAGGTACACGATGAATTGTTGTTTGATGTACCTCAGCACGAGTTAGAAGTGGTGCGTGAACCCATTGTCAACTTGATGCAAAACGCCCTGCCTTTGAGCATACCTGTTTTGGTGGAAAGCGGAGTTGGCAACAATTGGCTGGAAGCCCATTAATTGAAGAAATTCCAAACCACCGCTAGGCGCAAACGAGCCGGTAGAATGGGGTAAGCATAGGTGCTTTCGTAACGGGAATTGAAACCCGAATAGTACCACCATTCGTTCAAGTGCTCGTATTTGATCGAGATGTCAACCGATTGAATTCGACCTGTAAAGAATACATCCAGAACCGGATAGTTTCCGAGTTGCACGGCACCTGTTGACGCTGCATAAAAGGACCCCAAATCGGGGCGATACATCCAAGCCGTGTAGGCGCTCGTGGTCTTTGCATCTATACCCAAACGGAAGGCCAAGGCCTCTTGAAAGGCAGACCCTTGAAAATAGGTGCTCACGGCTAACCAATGCTTGGGCCAAAGGCCCTCACTCAGATTGGTGCTATTGTTGATGCGAATGACTTGACCCTGATAGCGCAGCCATGCATGGAAATGCTTTCCTGCAGCCAAACGCTGTTGGATGCCTCCTTGCAAATACTGCCCATTGGCTGAGCTCAGTTGGGCTTGGGCCCTGTCCAAGTCATGTTGAGCAAAGGCATAGTTTCGCTCAAACTGTCCGGCCGCCAGGCTGATTTGCTGCCCCTCGGCTGACCAAATCAGACATAATTTTTTGGATTGCCCGAATCGGTTGGGGTTCCAGCTTCCATTCAGGGCTTGGCTTTGAAAAGAGGCTTCAAAAAGAGAAATGTGGCTTCGTTCGGCAGAGGCCTCCAATCTCAAGGAATGCTGGCCCATCGTGTGAACCGCTGAGTACCGCAAATGGTAATCTCCCGATTTGTATCCCGAGCCAAAGGGGTTGCTTAACAGCGAAAAATACTGATTCAGCCGCTCACCTTGGTGGGCCGCTTCTAGGGCCAAGCCAATCGTTTTCACACGCTGTTTCCCCCCTGTTTTGTGAAAGACGCTGCCGCCCTCAGCGCGAGCGTGGGCTGTTATCCAAAATCGATCGCTTTGCTTCCTGATGCCCATTGCTTGTGACCAACGATGGTAGGCGCTGGAATCGCTTAACTCGTCGTCGATGAAGCGGTGGTAGAATGAAGAATCTGGCGATGCGTCGTTGTACTGGTAGTACAGCCGTTCATTCTCCAGTTTGTATTCCAAAGCCCAGCTAGAGTCTGCCAATTTGTAGCGGGTGTATACGGTTTGGGCATTGCGTCGAAACACCGATTGGGCTTGCAAATTCCAGGGCTGGTAAATGCCAAAGGTTCTCAAAGCTGCGCCAAGGCTGTCAGGTTGCCAATAAAAGCTGCTGTCGTTGTACAAGCCTCCGTTTTCGTTTCGCCTTGCCCGGTTCCAGGTCGCTATGCTCTGTTGGGTCAAACGACCATTGGGGCTCACAAAATGGCTTCCCCACTGAATGTTTCGAAACAAATGATCTTGGTTCGAGCCGGGGTATTGGTCTTGATTCAAGACCGATTTGTAGCGAACTGTGCTGTTCCAAGTGGGTGAAAAATTCTGGCTGTGAAGGGCCTGCAAGCCAATGAAACGCCCATCGCCTTGGCTGTAATGAAAGCGAGTGAAAGGCATGCTGACCTGGTAAAATTCAAACGAATCGCTGCTTTGCAAAAGCGGGCCATAAGGGTTGAGGCCCAATCGAATTCCCGATTGGCGATGCGGATTAAAGGTCAGAGATTGGGTAGGGCCATTGTTGAGTCCAAGAGTGGCCAAGGGGCCATTGATTTCCTGATCCAAGGTGTAAAGCCGGGCGGGAAGGGCCTTCCCAAAGCTGGAGTCGTAGGGACGGAAATCTCCTTCGTTCCAAAGCGATGTTGCCAGTGCTACCGGCGGATACTGCTTGACCTTCGAAGCTGATCGCTGTGCGCGATTCAGACTGTCGAGCCGAGCCAAACTGTCATTCAATGCAGGGGCGGTTACAAAATCACCCATGTCTAAGACCTGTCCTTGTGAAGGAAAAACACTTAGCGCGAAAACGCCAATGCCTAGCAATCGAAGGAACTTATTTCCCAGCATCGGTGGCAAAATTGCGCATAAAAAAGCAGAATAGGCGTCTCGCTTGTTATCTTAGAGCAATGAAGCTGCTGCTGCTATACCTGGGCATATTCCTCATGAGCTTGGTCAAGTATGCGGCAGCGGTAGCCATGGCTCTTGCCGCTGGTCATCCCATGTTGGGATTTCTCGTGTGCACCATCGGTGGTTTTGTGGGTTCTTTAGGAATGGTCTACGGTGGGCGACACCTGCAACAATGGTGGCAAAAGCGCCGAGGAAAAAACTCTCCTCAGAAGCGATTTACCCCCGTCAAGCGCAAGATGGTTTGGTTGCGCACTCACGGTGGCTTTGTTCTCATTGCGGCCTTGAGCCCTTTGGTTTTATCCTTGCCTATTGGCTGTGCATTGAGCATGACCTTCATTCACAGCCGAAAGCGAATTGTCTGGGGCATGTGGATTTCGGTGCTGTTTTGGAGTTCCTTGTTGTTTGGGATCCAGGCTTTGGGTCAAAGTGCACAAGCACAGGAAATTCTGAGTTTTCGCCAGTGGTGGGACCAACTCTTTTAAGTTTCCCCAATCGGCAGAACTGATGTAACTTGCTCTCGCTATGCGAGGAAGATTATGGGGTTTGACGGCACTGTTGGTATTCATCAGTGCTTGCAATCGGAAACCTACCGCTTGGGATATTGGAGCATCGGTGCCCCTGTTTGAAACGGAGGTTTCTTTGGATCAAGTGGATGTCAAATATTTGAACTCTACTCCCTCTGACAGCAGTTATGTTCTGACCTACGACAATTTGGTGTACCGGTACAAAATCAACGATTTGCAAACCAGTGATACCGGAATCGACGTCTCTTTCAATTTGCGCAAGCTGCGCTTGAACGATCAGATCATCAGCAACAGCATTACCCTGGCCCAAATCAATCCCATTTTTCGGGCCTTAGACGGTCAAACCACCAGCATTCCCGCCCAAGATCAATCCAACTTGGCACCCACTGACATCGACGCTTCGGCCTTCTTCGAAACGGCTACCTTGGATACCGGATATTTGGACATCACCATTTCCAATGAGCTGCCCGTTGACATGGCTTTGGTGGTCTTTGAACTCAGCAATGCCTCAGACGGCAGCATCGTGGCCCGCGATTCCTTTTTGAACATTCCTGCCAATGTGGGTTCGGCCACGAAAACCATCGACTTGCGCGGCAAAACCGTAGAAAAAACCCTGAAGGGCTCCATCAAGCGCTTGGTCACTTTGGCCAGCCCTGGAGCCGTGCTCATCGATGCCGATAAAGGATTGAAAGTAGATTTGGCCGTGCGTCAATTGCGTCCCTCCTACGCCGTTGCGGCCTTCCCCACCCAAGATGTAATCGACGAAGACGTGGGTATCACCATGTACATGGGTGGAGCCGAAATCAAGACCTTCAAGGTGGCCACGGGTCGCCTGAAAATTCACTTGGAAAGCACCATTCAGGAAGACATGAGCATGGTTTTGGCCCTACCTGGAGCCATCAAAGATGGCCAAGCTTTCTACCAAGAAGTCAAATTGCCGGCGGCCCAAGCAGGTGGAGTCTCGGTGCGCGATGAGATTTACAACATGGGTGGCTATGTGCTCGATTTTCGCGGCAAAAATCCGACGGTGACCGATACAGTGAATACCTATCACCAGATTCTCAAAGTGACCATGGATTCCAGCGGTCGCAAAGTGGCGGTGGGCTTGAGCGACAGCATTCGCATCACCTATACCATGGAGGCCATGACCCCGGAATACGCCATTGGCTTTTTGGGGCAATCGCTGGAGAGAAGCGGTCCTGAAAAGGCCGGATTTGAATTGTTCAAGGGTTTGAGTGGCAACCTGGGTCTGGAAGATGTCAAGGTGAATTTGGTCATGCGCAACAGCATCGGGGCCGACGGTCGTGTCAAGCTCTACGAACTCAAGGGAGAGAACATTTTTGACGATCGTTTTGTAGCCTTGAACTCGTGGGCCATTAATTCTGATTTCTACGTTTCAGCGCCGCCCTTTCAACGAGGGGCTTATACCGAGACCATCATGAGCATGGACGCCAACAACTCCAACATCAAGGGCTTTTTGGAAAACATGCCTCAATTTCTGCATTACGATGTGGAATCAGAGGTCAACCCCTTTGGGAACGTGTCGGGCTGG
>JALRLA010000286.1 GCA_023254645.1 Bacteroidia bacterium | reverse complement strand
TCCAATTTTATTGTCAGCGATCGCAGCCTCTGCTTTGTTGGGTGGTTGCGTGAGCCGAGGAAACAACCCAGGTTGGGAATATGCACCCGATATGTACTATTCCAAAGGGTATGAGCCTTATTCTCAGGCTGATTCTTCTGCCTTGAATCCTCATGGAATGAGCATGCGTACTCCTGCTGTTGGTACAGTAGCGGTGGGCAAGGGTGAATTTGTGTATCCTTATGAAAACAACGGTGCGGGTTATGAATTAGCCGGTGCTGAATTGACTCGTCCTGAAGGTTTGACCGACCCCAATGGTCGCGGTGAATACCTTTATGGCATTTACTGTGCTCCTTGTCACGGTGCTACGGGTAACAACGACGGTACAGTTTTTCAAAAAGCGGCCAATTTGAAGCCAGCTTGGAAAGGCTACACCGATCCTTATATCCAAACACTACCTGTAGGAAAAATTTACCACACCCTTACTTATGGTAAGAACAATATGGGAAGCCATGCTTCTGTATTGGCCCCTGCAGACCGTTGGAGGGTTATCGACTATGTTAAACAGCTTAGCATGCCTACCGCATCTGCTCCAGTAGCAGAAAGCGCTGACAATGCGGCAACTGAAATGGAATCTGCTAACTAAGATCATGGGACACGGACATCACATTGAAATTAAACAAGAGAACTTTGTAGTTCCTGCCAAAGCCAAGCGTTTCGCCATCATTTTGATGGTACTTGGTTTGGTGTTAACTGGAGTAGGAATGGCCACTTTGGGTGGTTCATCTTCCCATAGCCATGAGGCTGTTGCCGAATCCCATGCTGAGCATTCTGATCATACTCCTGCAACAGAGGCACACTCTGAAGCTGAGGGCCATGATCATCAGGCTGCCGAAGCTCATGCCGAAGAACATGGAAACATGGAAAACGAGCAATTCGGCCCTCGCGCTGGATTCCACGCAGAAGAAAAGCCTGCCATGACCCGTTTCTGGGCCAACTTGTTGGTTGTAGGCTTCTACTTCCTTATGATTGGTCTTTGCGCTTTGTTTTGGATTGCTGTTCAATACGTCGCCAATGCAGGTTGGTCAACCGCCTTCAAGCGTGTTCCTGAAGCCATGATGACCTTCATTCCTATACCGTTTGGGGTGATTTTGGTGGCCGTTTTGGTAGCCAAGACCGATTTGTATCACTGGGCTCAC
>JALRLA010000277.1 GCA_023254645.1 Bacteroidia bacterium | reverse complement strand
CCCATTTGAAGCCATTTTGTTTCAGCCATTGCACCTGTTTGGGCTTGATGCGCCCGTGTGGAGGTCGAAAGTAGGAACCCATTTGCGGGTGGGACTGATGCCCTTCATTAATGTCCTTGAAGTATTCCGAGTTTGGTGTTTTCCAACCATTTCGGTGATGGAAGGTGTGGCTGCCCAATCCGTGCCCTTGGTCCAGAATTTCTTGGCATAGATGAGGCCACTGTTGAGCATTGTTTCCGACGACGAAAAAATGGGCTTTGGCTTGGTTTTGTTCCAATAGACTCAATACCCAGGGAGTGATTTCTGGGTGCGGTCCATCGTCAAAGGTGAGATACACGCAGGCCCCTCGGCTCGGCAATCTCCATATGGCTTGGGGAAACAGGGCCTGAATCCAAGAGGGAATTCGAAAAACGTGCATCAAGGGCAAAGTTGACTGATTTTTATCAGGCTTTCGGGCTTTTGTAGTCTTAAATTTGTGACATGGCAGAAAAAATCACTTTGGTTGGCGGCGGATTAGCAGGCAGTCTCATGTCCATCTATTTGGCCAAGCGGGGTTACGATGTGCATGTATTTGAGCGCCGAGCTGACATGCGCGGCGGTCAATACGAAGGCGGTAGAAGCATCAATTTGGCTCTGTCAACCCGAGGGATCAATGCCTTGAGTCGAGTGGGCTTGGTCGACGATATATTGAAGATTGCCATTCCCATGAAGGGTCGACAAATGCACAACCGTCAAGGCCAGTTGAATTATCAGCCCTATGGCCATGCCGACCAAGCGATTTATTCGGTCTCAAGAGGGGAGTTGAACATTCGTCTGCTGCAATTGGCCGATCAGTATCCCAATATTCACATGCAGTTTGAGACGCGATGCACCCATTGCAATTTTCAAACGGGTGAAACCCGCTACATCGATTCAGATGGATGTGAATTTACAGATAAGGCTGATGTGGTGTTGGCCACCGACGGCGCTTTCTCAGCAGTCAGAGATGCCATGATGCGTACTTCTGGCTTCAATTATTCCCAGAGCTACGAATCGCATGGATACAAAGAATTGGAGATTGTGCCGGGAGCGGGCGGTGAGTTCCAGATGGAAGAGGAAGCCTTGCACATTTGGCCCAGAGCTAGTTTTATGATGATTGCTTTGCCCAACCCTGGCGGGAACTTTACCTGTACCTTGTTTATGGACGCGCAGACCATTCAATCGCTGGATACTCCTGAAAAAGTGATGGCGCTGTTTGAAGAGGAATTCCCCGATGCCATTCCTATGATGCCAAATTTGGTGGAAGATTTCTTTAACAACCCCACGGGTTCACTGGTGACCATGCGTTGCTATCCCTGGGTCAAAGGGAAAGCAGCCTTGATGGGTGACTCGGCTCACGCCGTGGTTCCCTTTTATGGGCAAGGTATGAATTGCTCCTTTGAGGACTGCGTGGTATTGGATGATTGTTTAGAGGCTTTCGGTGGCAATTGGATTCAGAGTTTGGCCGTATACCAAGAAAAACGCAAGCCCAATGCGGATGCGATTGCAAATTTGGCCATTCAGAATTTCATAGAAATGCGCGATCTAGTGAGGCAGCCCAGCTTTTTACACAAAAAGAAAATCGAGCATGCCCTTTCTGAGCGGTACCCCGATGCCTTCAAAAGCCAATACGAGCGCGTAACCTTCTCCAACGAAGACTATGCAGAGGCTTTGAGAATGGGCAGTGTGAACGATGCCTTGTTGAACCACATCATTCAAGAAGGATTAGAGGCTGAATTGGACAACGAGCCCAAAATGCGGGCCTTGATGTCTGAGTACCTAGTCTAAGCCTTTTGCAGATTGTTTGGCTTTAATGACAGAATCAATGAAGTCAGGGTTGTATTGGGTTTTATAACCCCGTTTCAGCGTGTGTTTTCCTTCTCGCTGGGTTCGGTTTTCCCGAATGGGTTTTAGAATGCTAAAATGTGCCCAAATGGAAATTCCCGTAATCAAGGCAATGAACGTCAAGCCGACGGCCAGTTTTGCTCGCTGTTGTTTGTTCATGATTAAAGTTGAAGCCCCAATTTTTTTCCCAATTGCTCCAAGTCGTTTACAACAACATTGACGATGGGGATTCCTGTATGAATGCGCTCCTGTTCCAAGAGTCGCTCAGGATCACCGGGTACCAGTACAGGTCGATGAGGATCAATGGGAGTGGTTTCTCTAAAGCGTCTGATCCAAAGATCCATGTTGGATTTGAACTCTGATATGTCGCGGAAAGCAGCGGGGTCCCAGCAGCCCACAAAATGCCCCAATCCCTGGCCCGGTTGGTTGGCTACAGGATCCAAGAAGGTGACAAATGGAGGGGCCCAGGGGCCAAAACTACCGCCATTCAATACGCCTGAAAAAATATCGACCCAGGCACCTAGTCCATATCCCTTGTGGTATCCGTGGTCGGTGTCACTTCCTAAGCCGAGCAGCATACCACCGTCTTTGAGAGCCAATGGGTCTTTGCTGCTAGATCCGTCGGCATTTATGACCCATCCTTCAGGAATGTTTTTTCCATGGCGCTGAGCGATTTCCAATTTTCCATTTGCGGCGGCCGAAGTTGCCATGTCCAACACAAAGGGTTCTTCTTCTCCTGCGGGAATCGCTACGGCAATGGGGTTGGTGCCCAGCATTCTTTCTTTGCCTCTAGCCGGGCTTACCAGTGGGCTAGCATTGGTCATGGCTATGCCAATGAAATCGTGTTGCACAGCCATCAGGGCGTGGTAGCCCGCTATGCCAAAATGATTGGAGTGGTGAATGCCGCACCAGCCCGAACCCAGGTCCTGGGTAATGTCTATGGCTCGCTGCATGGCCAAAGGCGCAGAAACCAAGCCAATAGCCCCATCGGCATTGAGTTGGGCCACGGCTTTTTTGTTCTGAGAAAACTGCATCTGAGGTTTGGGATTGATGCGTCCTTTCTCAATGAGTCTGACATAGCCCGAAAGACGAGCAACTCCATGGCTGTCAATTCCCCTGGCATCGGCAGAAACCAAAACATCGGCACAAGTTTGTGCGTGTTGCGAAGAAAAGTCTTGATATTCAAAGACAGCCTGAACAAAATTTTTCAGCCGCTCGGTGGGAAAGGTTTCGTAACTAATGGTCGTCATGAATTTATGGGTTCAGCCACTGGGTGAGCTTTTGGTTTTCTTCCCAGTTGTTGGGTAATGTCAATTGGGTCTTTTGCAAGACATCGCCTTTGCTCAGCCCCTGAAGCGTTCTGGGTTCGCCATTGCGAATGATTTGGAAGGTGAGGTCAAGGCCTTTCTCTGTGCAACTTTGGGCAAATTCAGTCCAATTCTCGCCGTCTTGGTAAGTCGACAATCCGCATTGTGCTTGGAGAACTTGGTCTCCTACATTCAGGCCCAAATCATATGCGGTAGAACCTCTTTTGATGCTGCTCACTTCCAAGGGGTTTTTATCCCTAGCCCAAGCCATTCCCAGACTAGGATCTGGGATCGAAATTTTGGATTGGGTAAGGCCCAGCGATTCAAAGGAATAGGCCGAGCTTACACATCCGGTTCCCCAGAGGCAATGCTCGAAAAAGGCTTTCCAATGATCGGCATTTCCACCGGCTACTGTTACGACAGCTGACTCGAACTCAGCGGGAGTGAATCCGCGGTTTTGACCCAAATAATAGGTTTTATACAGATAGCGCATCAGAGAGTCAAGGCTCGAAGCTCCTGCGCTTTTGCTTCGAATTTCGGCGTCCAAATAAGCGGCAACCACCAACCCTTTGCTGTAATAACTCACAGAAGTATTGGCGCTGTTTTCGTTGGGGCGATACTCGCGAATCCAAGCATCGCGGCTCACTTCAGCTAAGCTGTGAACATAAGATCCTGGGCGATTTTCAACGCCATCTATGTAAGTGGTTAAGGTATTTAAAAAGGTTTGAGCGTCTACATAGCCGGCGCGAACCAAAGCGAGTTCGTCGTAATAGGAGGTAATGCCCTCGGCCACCCACAAAAGGTCGGTGTAGTTTTCTTGCAGGTAATCAAAGGGGCCCAATTCAATGGGGCGAATGCGCTTGACATTCCAAAGGTGGAAGTATTCATGGGCGACCAAGCCCAAAAATCGTTTGTATCGATCGGCATCGGTGTACCCATCTTTTTGCATCATCAAGCAAGTCGAACTAGCGTGCTCCAAACCACCGCCACCGCTAGGTACGTGCTGCACAATGAACAAATAGTCTTGACAAGGGTGTTCATCAATAATGGCTGTCATGGTTTCGCAAATGCGTTGCATGTCGAGGGCCAATTGTTCCAGGTCGGCATTGTGTTGACCCACCAAGGCTACCCGGTGCGGAATTCCTCGAACCTCGAACGAGAACTCTTCGTGGTGACCGATTTGGATGGGGCAGTCGACCAATTGGTCAAAGCTTTCAAATTGGAAACTGTGCGTTTGGCTGTTGGTTTCGGGCCCTGTTGGTATAGCCGGTAGAGCAGTCGAGCTTCGCGACCAGGCTTCGGGCAGGTGCAAGTGAATTTGGCCTGCTGCCTGCGGGTCGTGTTGCAGGAACATGGCGATCGAGGCCATGTTCAACAATGCCTGATCGGCGTCAACGTAGGAGGTGCGAACCGACAATTCACGGGCGTAAACTTGGTAATTGACTTTGACACGACTGCCCTTGGGCGCGGGAATGGACCAGCTGTGTTTAGCGGTTTTTGTGGCCTTGTTCCACACTTGACCATCGATGCTCCATTGCACGCCTTCCACACTTTTGGCAAATTCACGCACCAGGTAACTCCCTGGGGTCCAAACGGGCATGCTGATGATGCTGGCTTGTTTTTGGGTTTGATCAAAACTCAGTTCTACATCCACCATGTGTTGGGTGTGATGAGGGAATCGAATGTCCAATGTATAGTGGGCCGGTTTGGCAGAAAGGCTCATAACAGATGTTAAGAAGGCAATAATGGCGATACGCATGCGCTTATTTTTTTTTGAAAACGGGAACAGTGCTACAAGGTTCTCCGTACATAATGCTCTTGGCGATTGGAGTCAACAATCGCGTGATGGCGGTGTAGGCTGCAGGGCCAACGGGTAAGTCGCCGCAACCCTTGATGACCATTTTTTGGTCTCGGTATTCTTCTAGGTTTAACTTGGACAGGGCTTGTTCCCACAATACGGTTTCCAATGTATCCAAGGTTCCAAAAACTAGGGTTTTGACTACAGGAGTCAGTTTGGTAGCCACCAACATGTAGGCCCAAGTGGGTACGATGGCGTCGCTGCTGCAATAAACAGCAACATGGGCATCGGTATAGGCTTCGATGTCCAATTCCTTGATCCAGGCACGGAAATCTTTTTCCTTTAAGACCAATCCTTTGAACAAGCCTTGGCTAATGTCGATCGAATTGCGTTCCCCAAAAGGGAAATGCTGTTCCAAGTTCAAGGTAATGAGCCCACTGGTGGCTACTCGGTTGACAAAGGCCTCCTCCATAGAACAAAGGTACGATGTCGGAATTATTCAACCCGAGTTACCTTGATAGCATTTGTACGCTGCTTGCGGTGCAAGGGCATGCTGGCGGTGTTGATGATGTATTCACCAGGCTTGACCAACGACTGCTCCTTGAGGATTTCCATGACATCGTCAAAGGTTTGGTCGGTCGATTCGAACTTATCGTAATAAAGCACGCGAATCCCCCATACCAAACTCAAAGCTGACATGATGCTGCGGTTGTTGGTAAAGATGTATATCGGAGCTTCTGGGCGGTAACTAGCCACCTTGAAAGCGGTGAATCCACTTTTGGTCATCGCGACAATGGCTTTGGCTCTCAAATGGTCACTCATTTTTACTGCCGTAAAGCAAACCTCGTCACTGACGAATGATGGTGAATCAGATGTGGGTTTTTCGCCTTTGTAATAAGCCCGACGGTCAGATTCGATATCGGTAATGATTTTGCCCATTACCTCAATAACGCGCTCGGGGAATTTGCCCACTGAGGTTTCAGCAGAGAGCATAACGGCATCAGCACCATCGAGAACGGCATTGGCAACGTCTGTGATTTCTGCACGTGTAGGCATGCTATCCGTAATCATGCTTTCCATCATCTGAGTGGCAATGATAACGGGCTTGGCCGCTTGCAAACACTTCTCTACGATCGACTTTTGAATCAAGGGAACGCGCTGAAGAGGAATTTCTACACCCAAATCTCCACGAGCCACCATGATGCCATCGGTTACTTTGATGATGTCGTCCAAGTTGATGACAGCTTCAGGCTTCTCAATCTTGGCAATAACCTTTGCTTGGCTTCCTTTGCTGCGAATGATGTCTTTGAGAGCAATGATGTCTTCGGCTTTGCGAACAAAACTCAAGGCGATCCAATCTACACCCAATTCAAGACCGTAATGAAGGTCTTCCAAGTCTTTATCGGTCATGCTCGGAATGTTCAAAGCGGTGTTGGGTAAGTTGAAGCCTTTGTTGGAAGTCAACACTCCACCTACTGTAACCTTGGCCTTCAATTCCGTTTCGCTGAGAATGGCCGTGATTTCCAAGGCAGACTTTCCGTCGTTCAATAAGATCTGTTCTCCAGGTTTTGCATCGAGCGCCAAACGTTTGTAGCTCACGAAAAGTCGATCAGCGGTACACATGCACTCTTCAGTGGTGACGATCAATTCTTCTCCTGTTACGAGGTTGATTTCACCATCTACTTTTCCAATGCGAAGTTTAGGACCTTGCAAATCCTGCAAAATGGCCACGTGGCTGCCCAATTTCTCGTTGACTTCGCGAATGCGTTTGACTGATTCTGCATGGACGCTGTGGCTTCCATGAGAGAAATTCAAACGGCAAACATCGACACCAAGGCGAATGATGCTTTCCAGCATTTCTGAGCTGCTGGTAGCTGGGCCAATAGTGGCAATAATTTTGGTCTTGTTAAAGTTCTCCTTGAACATAAATCTTTCTACAAATGCCTCAAATGATGCAACCAAGTCAACTTCGAATGGTTTTCTGAGGGAAAGAGATATGCCGTTTGAACGTTGTTGATTCTCTTGAGTTGTTCAAGCCACTCGCTCAAACCACCCATGGATTCTGATTCTTGCACGATGAGCCAATAGTCTGGAGTGGGCCTTGCCGTATATAGGGCTTGGCTACTGCCTTTGTTTTCCAATAGACTCATTGGGCTGCATGTCTCATTGCCTTCAAAGTGAAACTCCACATGAAAGGAAACTTGATTCGAAGACAAAGTTACCTCAAATGGATGGGCCTCGCATACAAATCGAGAAGAAAAAGTGTCATCTAGACACCAAGCCAAGCGATGAGGGCTCATTTCGCTGTGAATAGCCACTACATCTAGGTTTAGAAAAGAGGTACTTAGATACGATTTGTGCTTTTTAGAAGACATGCAAAACAAAACTAGATTTTTTTTTCAGTCTTGTATTCGGAAAAAGAACTTTCTTTGCATGGCAAATCAAACACAAAAAACATGTCAGAAATTGCAGAAAAAGTAAAAGCCATTATCGTTGATAAGTTGGGCGTAGATGAGTCTGAAGTTAATGCTGAAGCTAGCTTCACGAACGACTTGGGTGCTGATTCCTTAGATACCGTTGAGTTGATCATGGAATTCGAAAAGGAATTTGATATCAGCATTCCAGATGACCAAGCTGAAAAGATTGGCACTGTAGGCGAGGCCGTACGTTACATCGAAGAAGCCAAAGCTTAATTTCATGCAACTCCGCCGGGTTGTTGTAACGGGCATGGGAGCTTTGACTCCCATAGGCAATACGCTTCCAGAGTACTGGGAAGGCTTGAAATCCGGGAAATCGGGTGCAGGCCTCATTACGCGCTTTGATACCACACATTTCAAAGTCAAGTTCGCTCACGAAGTGAAGAATTTTGATATTTTGAATTTTGTGGATCGTAAGGAGTCGCGGAAAATGGATCCCTTTACTCAGTTTGGAGTCGTATGTGCCGATGAAGCTGTCGTTGACAGCGGCTTGTTGGAGCAATCGTATGATCCCGATCGAATTGGGGTTATTTGGGGTGCAGGAATTGGAGGTTTGACTACCTTTTTCAACGAAGTATGTGATTATGCTAAGGGCGATGGAACTCCGCGTTTCTCGCCCTTTTTTATTCCTAAAATGATCATCGACATCACCCCGGGTTTCATTTCAATGAAATACGGGTTCCGAGGTCCGAATTTCGGCACCGTCAGTGCATGTGCTTCTTCAACGCATGCGCTGATTGATGCCTTTAATCTGATTCGTTTGGGCAAAGCTGATGCCGTTGTTGCAGGTGGTTCTGAGGCTTGTGTAAACGAACCCGCCATGGGAGGATTTTCCAATATGAAGGCCCTTTCTGAGCGAAACGATGATTACATGACTGCTTCTCGACCCTTCGACCAAACCAGAGATGGTTTCGTAATGGGAGAGGGCGGGGCTTGTTTGATCCTTGAGGATTACGAACATGCCAAGGCTCGAGGAGCCAAAATTTATGCCGAGATGGTAGGTGGTGGTATGACCGCTGATGCCTATCACTTGACAGCTCCCCATCCTGAGGGATTGGGTGCCAGCAATGTCATGCGTCAAGCGCTGGCTGATGCCGGAATGCAAGCCTCTGACATTGATTACATCAACGTGCACGGAACTTCAACTCCCTTGGGAGACATAGCCGAAACCAAAGCCATCTTGAGCGTTTTTGGTGAGGAGGCTTACAAATTGAACATTTCCAGCACCAAGAGTATGACGGGTCATTTGTTGGGAGGTGCTGGAGCCGTTGAAGCGGTTGCCTGTATCATGGCGGTCAACGACGGTATCATTCCTCCGACCATTAACCACACCCACGTGGATCCCGAGTTGGATTCCAACTTGAACCTCACTTTGAACCAGCCTCAACGCCGCGACATTCAAGCCGCATTGAGCAACACATTCGGTTTTGGAGGCCATAATGCTTCCGTGATTTTCAAGCGATTCCAAGATTAAGCCATTGAGATTTTCTCTCCGATTAGGACCCGATAAGGTTCTTTCAGACCAACTATTTCGCATCACCGGTGTTCGGCCGAGGCGCTTGTCTGTGTACAAAGAAGCCCTGCGTCATAGCTCCTCGGCAGAAGTGAATGGGTTG
>JALRLA010000270.1 GCA_023254645.1 Bacteroidia bacterium | reverse complement strand
TTTGGGCCTCTGGGTTATCACCTTCAGTGGTATCCGGCCCAGAAAAAGGGCTATAGTGGGGTGGCCATACTCAGTCGCCAAAAGCCGCTGGCTGTACACGAGGGTTGCGGGCATGAACTCTTTGATGCCGAAGGTCGAGTGCTGCGCTGCGATTTTGAAGAAGGTTCGGTTATTTCTGCTTATTTCCCCTCAGGAACCAGTGGAGACGAACGACAAGGCGTGAAATACGAATTTTTGGAGCACTTTCATGGCTACTGCCAAGGTTTGCTCCAGAGCGGAGTAGAGCATTTGGCCATAGCCGGTGATTACAATATTTGCCATCAGGCCATTGATATTCACGATCCTGTATCGAATAAAAACAGCACCGGTTTTTTGCCTGAAGAGCGCCAATGGATGGACGCTTGGTTCCAGTCAGGTTTCGTGGATTCGTTCCGGCACTTGCATCCAGAGCCTCATCGCTATACCTGGTGGAGTTACCGAGCGGGTGCTCGTTCGAAGAACAAGGGTTGGAGAATTGACTACATCAGCCTCAGTTCTAAATGGGCCGAGAATTTGCGCAGTTCAGGCATAGATGATTTTGCTGTGCACAGCGATCATTGCCCCTTATGGGCGGTGCTGGATCAATAGTTCAGGGTACCCCACTCGCCGATCAAGCTCAGGCGATGCTCGCTTGGGGCTTCGACGCGGCCTATGATTTGAGCCTCTACACCGAAGCAGCGGCTGATGTCGATGATGCTTTGGGCGACTGTAGGGTCGCAGTACAATTCCATGCGATGGCCCATATTGAAGACCTGGAACATCTCTCTCCATTCGGTTTGGCTTTCGGATTGAATCATGCGAAACAGGGGAGGAATGGGCAAGAATTGGTCTTTGATGATGTGCACGTTTTCAGCAAAGTGCAAGACTTTGGTTTGGCCGCCCCCGCTGCAATGCACCATTCCGTGAATGCCGCTGCGGCATTCTTCGAGCACTTTTTTGATGATCGGAGCGTAGGTTCGGGTAGGGGAAAGGACCAATTT
Organism: Bacteroidia bacterium; assembly: GCA_023254645.1. GTDB lineage: Bacteria > Bacteroidota > Bacteroidia > NS11-12g > UBA955 > JALRLA01. The sequence goes on along the minus strand of JALRLA010000270.1, from coordinate 1,506 downwards.
TCCGGCATCGATGGGACTTCCCTCGACGGCGTCTGTCAAGCGTTTGCTGCCGCAATAGGTCACGGAGTCAGGCAGCTGGTTGTCGTAACTTTCGGGGTACTTGCTACGGTAATCAGCATGGAATACATCGTGGCGGGCACTGGTCAATCCGTTGGAGCCCATACCTCCGTTGTAATGCGATTCGTAGCTGGCTTGGCCATAACTGGCTAGGCCCACGATGACTTGGCCAGCCGCTATGTTGGCGTTGTCAATGATCTCAGAGCGTTTGGCTCGGGCTACCAAGGTAGAGTCTACGATGATGGTGCGCACCAAGTCCCCCACGTCGGCTGTTTCCCCGCCGGTGGTGTGAATGTCTACCCCGTGCTCGCGCATGGTTTGGCAAAAGGCCTCACTGCCTTCAATCAAAGCCGAAATGACTTCGCCGGGAATGAGGTTTTTATTGCGACCAATGGTGCTGGATAGCAAAAATGGGCCAGTGCTTCCAGCGCAGAGCAGGTCATCGGTATTCATGACGATGGCATCTTGGGAAATACCCGCCCAAACACTCATGTCTCCGGTTTCCTTCCAATACAAATAGGCCAAGCTACTTTTGGTGCCGGCACCGTCGGCGTGAACGATCAAACAATCATCGGGGTTGCCGCTCAAATGGTCAGGAATGACCTTGCAAAAGGCTTTGGGCACTAGGCCTTTGTCCAACTTGGAAATGGCCTTGTGAACGTCTTCTTTTTGGGAGGAAACACCGCGCTGTGCGTACTTATCGCTCATGGTGCAAAGATAGGGCTTGCAGGATGGAATCGGCCAGCCGCTTGTTGACGCCAGGCTCACCAAGGCGGTCTCGCAAAACGGCGTATTCTTGTTTTTGTTTGAGCCAGCCTGGACCCTCTGGTGCCAAGCGTTTCAATTGGGATTGAATGCTGGTTATTCGGCAGTATCCTTGAATGAGCTCGGGGACGATTTCGGATTGGGCGACCAAATTCACTAGGGATATGAACGGTACTTTGATCAGCCATTTGGCAGCCCAATAAGTCAGGGCAGATGTTCGGTACAGAACCACTTGAGGGACCCCGAACAAAGCGGTTTCCAAGGTTGCGGTACCCGAAGTGACTAAGGCCAGCTGGGCCTCTTGGAGCAAGTTGTAGGTTTGGTCCATTTGCAGCTCAATGGTTGAATCCTTGAGGATACCTCGGTACAATTCTATGGGCAATGCCGAAGTGCCGGCCACAATGGGTGTCAACTCAGGCATGGCCTTAGCTGCCTCTATCATCAGGGGCAAGAGTGACTCCACTTCTTGCTTGCGGCTTCCAGGTAGAAGGGCAAGTATGGGTTCGGACCCCGCTGCTTGTTCGGGTATTTGATCCATCAAGGGGTTGCCTATGTACCTGCAGTTTACTCCTCTTTGGCCAAACCATTCGGCTTCAAAGGGCAAGATGCCGTAAAGGGCTGTCAAATCTTTTAAATCTTGAGCTCGCTTTTCGTTCCAGGCCCAGGCTTTGGGGGCTATGTAGA
>JALRLA010000235.1 GCA_023254645.1 Bacteroidia bacterium | reverse complement strand
CCTTTGATCAAACGTGAAGTTCCCATCATCGCTGATGACTACATCGATATTGAATTTGGAACCGGAGTTTTGAAAGTAACTCCAGCCCACGATATTCATGATTACGAAATAGGAGCGAAGTTCAACCTCAAGGTGATCGATACCTTAACCGAAGACGGCCGTATTTCAGAAGCGGGAGAGCTGTTCGTCGGAATGGACCGATTTGAAGCGCGCAAAGAATGGGTCAAGCAATTGGATGCCAATGGCCTGTTGGAGAAAGTAGACGATTATACCCACAATGTAGGATTCTCAGAACGAACCGATGCGGTAGTGGAGCCTCGAATTTCCACCCAATGGTTCGTGGATATGAAATCTTTCATGGCCAAGAATCCTGAGGTGCTGAGCTCTGTCATGAATGACGAGGTTCGCTTTTTTCCTGAAAAACTGAAGAATACCTATCGCCACTGGATGGAAAATGTTCGTGATTGGAACATTTCTCGTCAGTTGTGGTGGGGACATTGCATTCCTGCATGGTATACCGCTTCAGGCGAATTCGAAGTAGCGGCCAGTGCAGAAGAGGCCTGTGCCTTGTTTGCCGCAAAGGGAATGACGGTTAACCCTTCTGAATTGGAGCAAGATCCCGATGTATTGGATACTTGGTTCAGCAGCTGGCTCTGGCCCATTTCGGTGTTTGATGGCATTGGGGAAGGAGCTGATCGCAGCGAACTGGACTATTATTATCCTACCCAAGACCTAGTGACAGGTCCTGATATTCTGTTCTTTTGGGTGGCCAGAATGGTGATGGCCGGATATGAGTTTGAGGGTAAGAAACCCTTTGAAAACGTATACTTTACCGGTTTGATTCGCGACAAGCAACGCCGCAAAATGAGCAAAAGTCTGGGCAACAGCCCCGATGCATTGGAGCTGATTGAGCGATTTGGAGCTGACGCTGTACGAATGGGTTTGTTGTTGTGCGCCCCCGCCGGAAACGACATTCTGTTTGACGAAAGTCAGATCGAACAAGGCCGAAATTTCTGCAACAAGATTTGGAATGCCTATCGTTTGGTAGGAATGTGGGAGCCTACTGAAATCGAAGCGAGACCTTATGAATCAGAAGCTTCTGCGTGGTTCCAAGCGCGTTTGGCTTCTACATTGAGCGAAAACGAACATCACTTCGCCCAGTTCCGACTGAGCGATGCTTTGATGAATTTGTACAAATTGGTTTGGGATGATTTCTGTTCGGTTTACCTAGAGGCCATTAAACCCGCCTATGGAGAGCAGGTATCCAAAGAAGCTTGGAATCAGGCTAGAGCATTCTTCTCATTGATTGTGCGAGCCTTGCACCCATTCATGCCCTTCATCACGGAAGAGTTGTACCACTCGCTTCACGATGGACAACCTGATAAAGCCTGTGCGATTGCAGATTATCCCGGGGCCGGCTCCGCACAGAGCAGCATGAAGATTGATCCCATGACCTTGGTGTCAGAACTTCGAAACGTGCGCGCTCAAAAAGGAATTTCTCCTAAAGAGAGACTGAGTGCATCGGTATTTGGCGATGAAGATTTGTTGACGGCGTATTCCCAAATGATTCAGAAAATGGCCAATGTCGATTTGGTTTGGAATCCTGAGCAAAGACCTGCTTCTGCCGTTTCCTTTTTGGCCGGAACTATTGAGGTATTGGTAGAGTTAAATTTCGAATTGGATGTAGAGGCTGAGAAGGCCAAGATTCAACAAGAGATGAACCGCCTTCAAGGATTCTTGAAAGGAGTGAATGCCAAATTGAACAATGAAAAGTTTGTGGCCAATGCTCAAGGCGATGTCGTAGAGCGCGAGCGCCAAAAACAACAAGACACCCTGACCAAATTGCAAAATTTGGAAGGTCAATTGAAAGCGTTGGGCTAATCAAAGACTAGCCCAACGAATCCTTTATTTTCTCGTTTTCAAGTGGGCGATGTGGTATTCACCCAATTTGATACCTTGATCCCTTCCATGCTCGATGGCATCTCGGAAGTGAATTCCACCGTAAAGTCGGCTGTAGCAAGCCTCTTTGGCGGCCTCATGGAAATTGGCAAATTCACGCGTGCCCAAGCCGAATTCCATCTCCGCACTATCGATGTAGCTCACCTCTCCAAACATCTCCGTCAGTAAAGTACCTGCGGCACCAGAAACAACGCTGTGTGCGCTAGGATATTCAGGGAAGGAGGGTGTTTGAATGGCCGGTACCCATGCTGAATCCCACAAGTTCCGAATGACCGTCTCAGGGCGAATGTATTCGTATTGGTATTTGGCTTTGAAAGCCAAAATGAAGGCATCGTATACAACAGCTGACAAGCGAACCATTCCTTCGGCTGATTCCATCAAGCTGAGTTTCTTATTGCGAGCAACGGTGCTGTAAGTCGATAGCCAGTGACCCAATGGGCTGACTTTCAGAATATTGATGGTGGCATGTCCATAATGAACAGTGGCATTCGGATTGTCGTCCCAGTATTTGGCCATCAACAAGCCCATGCTATCCAAATGGGAAACCGTGTCCTTCACCTCTTGGGCTTGGACCATGTAACGCGAACCAGGAGTCAAATCATAGGGGGCTGGGCCAGGCAGAGGGATGAACTCCGCATTGGGAGCTACGCTGGTGCGAATGCGTCCCCAATTGGGCTCAACCGCATCCATGTAATTGGGTGAGGTCGGTTGCCAGTATCCAGGGATGTTCTTTGCAAGGTAGTATTCCTTTCCTCTATAGTAATTGAAGGAATCGCTAGCCGACCAAGCTACTACTTGTTTGCCTACTTCATCGCCCCAAGCCAATGATTGTTCGAATACTTCTTTGCTCAAGTTCTCTTTGTAATAGGCTAATTGGCGTTCGCGGAAATTGGCAATGCTGTCTTCTTTGTATACCAAAGCCTTGGAAGCATAGGTGTGTGCAGCCATGGCAACCAGGTCCAAGCAATAGTCCAAACTCGTATCCAAGGTGTAAGAGATGGGGGCCAAGTCTTTCAATTGGCCAGCTAGGCTCAATTGATCGGTGTAGAAGGGAACCAGAGACTCATAGGCGGCCACCGATGCATAAAAATAACGTCGTCCACCTACAGGAGGAGCTACATGGTCAACAACAACGGCATTTTGGACGGCAATGTTGCAGTCGCTCAATACATCATTTTTCAATACAGCTCGGTGCTCAACAGGAGATTGAGAGCAAGAAAACAAGGCGAGGGAAAGCGCAAAAAGGCCTAGCCACCCGTTCAATTGAGTTGGTTTTGTCATGGTTCTGTAAAGGTACAAAATAAGAAAAGGCCTCAGCAGAACTGAGGCCTTTCGTATGAAATTTGAGATGATTCTAAATAAGGGTTAAGCTTGGTCTTCCAAGACGATTCCAGACTCACCTTTGTAGGGCGATTGAATCTGAACAAAAGTCTTCAAGCGCTTGATATCAGCAACACGCTTAGAGGAGCGGCTGCGGTTTTTTGCTTCTTTTCTTTTCAAACGTGTAACGGCCATAACTAAATTTTGGTGCAAATATAGGCTCAATTCTCTATGCTGTCAAGCATTTTGCCCCTAGCGTCTATGAATTCTACTTTTTGGATGCTCGGGTTCAACCAAACTCCAGGTGTACTACCACTCAAATAACCATATCCCAGGGATAGGGGTATGCGTTTGCGACCACCAGAGGTCAAATAGGCCCAAGCAAACTGGGCTCCTTTGGGCGCTCGCTCAAAGCGGGTTTTGACCGATTTGCTTTGAAAACCCAATACTCGGGAATCGTTTTGACTGGCCACATACACCGGCCCATTAGATCCAGGAACCACCAACAAGCTGCGCCCATCTCCAGGAACATAGAAGCCACAGTCTACACCATTTTCAAAACTCCATTGAGCCGGTTGCTCTTGTTGGTTCCAAAGAATGAAACCATTCAAGGCGTCGTCTTTGCCATGTTGCACACGGGTAGAAGCATTGTTTCCAATGGCTAATATGTCCTCGAATCCGTCGGCGTTTACATCAAAAGCAGCCAAGCCGTACACCGGTCCCGATTGGCATTCCCAAGGCAGTGATTCAATTCGAAAACGGTTGCCTTCATTGATAGCAACGAAATGATCAAAGAAATTGGCCAATTGGTAACGCTGCAGATTTTCCTCTCCGAAAATATCGGTAATGTCCTTGTTGGCGATGTCTTTATAGGTGGTAAAGCGCTTGTTCATGAAGCCGGGATAGGCCCGAGCCATGTCTTCGAGTTGATACAAGGTGTATTCCTTGCCTTGGCGAACTTTACCAAAGAACACATCCATACTACCGTTGTTGTCCAAGTCGGTGTAATACACCTTCAATGGCTCTTCAGGATTGGCTTGAATGAAGCTGTTGCGCCCCTTGTTTCCGACCACGACGTCCAAATCACCGTCGTTGTCGATGTCGACGGGCAGCAAACTGTTGATCCAGCCACTCTTTTGGTCCAAACCCCATGAAGCGGTCGCGTTTTCGAATTTGTGACCCTTATTGAGGAGCAATACCAGGGGAGTGTATTCACCCGCTACGAGCAAATCAACTTGGTTGTCATTGTTGCAATCAGCAAAGGCAGCAGTGCAGATCATGCCCGCTTTGACCAATTCGGGCGCCATTTCAGCCGTCACATCTTGGAATTGGCCATTGTTGTTGCGCAATAGGTAACTCCTAATGTCAATCTGCGGATAAAAACCGGGCATAACCCGCCCTCCAACAAACAAGTCCCAGTCTCCATCTCCGTCGATATCTCCAGCCACCACACAGGAACCACTATTTTGAACTTGAGGCAATCGTTGGCTTTCTTCTTTGAAAGAACCAGAGCCATTGTTGATGTACAATCGATGGGAATACAGAGCGCTGGGCCATGAATATTCACTACCACCAGCGGCTACGTATAAGTCCAAGTGACCATCACCGTTGGCATCAAACAAGAGACAACCCGTAATATCTGTGTCCATGCCACGAAGCAAGGGCTGGGCTGATTGTTTTCGAAACTGTCCATTGCTGGACTGAAGGAAGAATGCCGCTTCTGGAGCTAGGTTGGGATTGCCCGTTCTAGCATTGGCAATGAAAATGTCTTCTAAGCCATCGCCGTTGATGTCGCCGCTACACATTCCTGGTCCCAAGCGAGTGAAACGATGTGGCAACATGGGTTCCCGTTTGAAGTCAGGGTTTTCTTGTTCGCGGTGAAGGAAATCCAAACCCAATTCTGCAGCCGTAAACCAAGAGCCAGATTCGCTAGAACCTAAACGTTCAGGAACGGACTGCTTATCGTCAACGACCCATTCTTTTCCAGCGGCGGGCAACTCCGCGCTTGACCATTGGGTGCCATTGGGGAAATGAAACACAAGGCTATCCACTCCACTAGTAGCCACAAACAAGCATGCTTGAGAGGAACTCTGGTAACCGTGCGCCGAATTCAATTCCATTCGTTGTATTTCAGAACCTCTATGCACTTCAACCTGGGTGCCATAACCCATGCGGTTGCTGTTGCTCAGGTTAAAACGAACCTTGATTTGTGCCGGGCTACTGTTTAGGTTATTGCGGTACAGGGAAAGGGGAGAACCTTGGTTGCAAATGATCAAATCGGCATCACCATCGCCATCCAAATCTCCGTAAGCCGAACCTGTACTCAAGGAGGGCTCCTCCAAGCCCCAGTCTTCGGTGACGGCTGAAAATCCTTTTCCGTTGTTATTGCGATAGGCGTAGTTGCTGATTTTTTCAAAGGGCAACATGGACAAAAGCTCCTCATGGGTAATGCCCGCGCCTTGCTGCTGCATTTTGCGGTTTTGATACAACATGAAGTCCTGGTCGGTTACATCGCGGTAGTAACCATTAGTGATGTGCAAATCCAAGTAGCCGTCGGCATCGAAGTCCACAAAGAGGGGAGACCAGCTCCAATCGGTTCGGGCTATACCGTATAAATAGGCTTCGTCGCTGAACAATCCCTTACCATGATTGATTTGAAGGGCGTTTTTCATGTACTGGTATCCGTATCCATTCTTGATGCCGACCATGGTGTAATCATAGTCTTTAGGACCTCCCATGGTCATGAAGCGCCTCTGATTGTCAGCCAACATATCAACCGACAAGAAGTCCAGTTTGCCGTCGTTGTTGATGTCGGCTTGGTCGCTGCCCATGCTGTTGTTGCTCGTATGCTTGAATCGCTGGGCATTTTCGTCGCTGAAACCTCCTTGTTGGTTATTGATGAGCACGTAATCAGGAACGTGGTAGTCGTTGCAGACATAAATGTCATCCCAACCATCGCCGTTGATGTCAAAAACTGTAGCGCTCAAGGCATAGCCCATCGCTTTTACACCGGCCTCTTCGCTGATGTCAGTGAATGATTGACCATCGTTGCGGTACAGGTGCTGCTGGCTGTTGGCATCCAGTCGAAAGGTCTTGGAAAACCGAATATCCACGTCAGAGAAAAATCGATCGGCGTGGTTGGCCACGTACAAATCCAAGTCGCCATCTCGGTCGAAATCCAGAAAACTCGCAGTAGTCGCATTGCCTGGATCATCCAAACCGTATCGTTTGGCCTCTTCTTTGAATTTCAAGTTGCCTTGATTGATGAATAGTAAATTTCTCTTTTTATCGGGATTTTGCGATGGGCCCGAACGACAGACATAGATGTCCAAAAGTCCATCGTTGTTGATGTCTGCCATGCTGACACCTGTACACCATTCAGTCGAACTAACTCCAGCAGATTCCGTGATGTTTTCAAACTGCATGTGGCCCTTGTTGTGGAACAATTGACAGCTTGAAGCATTGGAACTGACGAATACCTCGGGAAGGCCATCGTTGTCCAAATCCCCAATTCCTACACCATTGCCATTGTACAAATAGTGGTAGGTGAATTGATTGAGACTATCATTTTCAGGAACCTCGTTGGTAAACTCCAGCCCTGATGAACTCGGGTCGATGAGCTCGAATTTACCCGAATGATCTTCTGAACAGGAAGCAACAATTGCAGATAAGCCAATAACAGCCAAGGCTTTGGAGCCGATGGGTGATTTCATAGGGTAAATTTAAGGTTTATTTGCGCTTTTGGTCCATTCGAAGAAAGGTGAAAAGAAGCAATGTGAAGGCCCACAAACTGCTTCCACCAGCAGAAATGAAGGGCAGTGGAATGCCGATAACTGGCACAATTCCAATGGTCATGCCGATGTTGATGGCGAAATGCACGAACAAAATACTCGCAGCTGAGTATCCCATGACTCTCGATGATGTTGTTGTTTGTCTTTCACTTAGAATGACCAAACGAATCAATAGGGAGCCATAAACAATGAAAAAAGTCAACACGCCTAAGAGTCCCCATTCTTCACCAATGGTGCAAAAAATGAAGTCGGTGTGTTGCTCAGGAACGAAGCCCATTTTGGTTTGGGTTCCTTCCATAAAACCTCGACCGGCGAATTGACCCGCCCCAATGGCTATTTTGCTCTGTTCCAAGTTGAAGCCTACACCCAAACGGTCTTCTTTCAATTGCAGAACCAATTCGATTCGATCTCGTTGATACTGTTGAAGTACGGTGTTGTAGAACCATCCGATGGCGGCAGAGTACAGCAACGAAATACTGAGAATGACCACGGTAAGGCGAATCAACTGTTTATTGGTTCGGGCAAAGTAGATGACCAGGCTGGCCACACCCGCAAGTATGCCGTACTCGTACCAATAAGAAATGCCTAGACTTTCGAGGTAGATTTTAACAATGGCCAAGAACACTAACCAAATGGCAGAAACCAAGATGTAACCGGGAAGGCCCTCCCGGTAAAGCATGAAAAAGAAGGCCAAAAAGACCAGGGCACTTCCTGTGTCGTTCTGCAGCAAAATCAAGCCCATGGGCAAGAGGAATAGCAACAAGGAAATACTGACGTTTTTCCATCCCTTGAAACGAACACCGTAGGTGCCCAGAAATTTGCTGAGAGCAAGAGCGGTAGCCACTTTTGCAAATTCTGAAGGTTGTATCCCGAGGCCACCAAAACCAAACCAACTTTTGGCACCGGCCACTTCTTTTCCCACAAAGAGAACGGCGATGTTCAATGCGATGGCAATGGCGTAAAAACCGAAAGAGAAATAGTCAATGAGCCGAACATTGGCGTACGACAAAAACAAGGCAATCATGCCGGCACTGGCCATAAATACCAACTGTTTTTTTGCCACGGTTGAGAAGTCGAAAAACTCTTGATCCACAACTGCGCTGGCAGAATAGATATTGATGAAACCTATGAGAACCAAGCCGATATAGGCCATCAGTGCGATGGGGTCCATTCGGTTGTCCGCACCTTGAAAGGAATTCGTGCTCATGGATTTTCCAATCGAGAGTTGAACGTCGATTCTTTCATGTCGGGTTTACGAGTA
>JALRLA010000143.1 GCA_023254645.1 Bacteroidia bacterium | reverse complement strand
AACAACAGGGCCAATCCCAACAAGATCGAATCACCCAAGAGCACAGCCAAAATGATCCGAAACGAGGCCTTCCATCCGCTGGAAATGGCCGTTTCAATCAAGAGAAAAAAGATGAAACCCAGGGAGATGCTCACTAAGCACCCGCTGATGAACCCCAATCCCATCAACTCGAGCATGCAGCGAAGGTAGGCAGAACAAGGCTTTGCGCGAGATACCAGTTGGTTTGTGTGAAAGTTGTGGAAGACCGCTTGACCAAAGCCGTGCCTTGGGAGCGCATCGAACCTAACTTTGGGTATGCCCTTTTTCTCCTCAGACTGGGACGACGAAGAAGAAGACGATGCCTTCGAAGGTGATTTGAATGCGTTGGCGAGAGATTTTGAACGAAAATCCCGCGATTCTTTTTCGGCCCGTGAACTCATCGAGCTTTTCAAGTACTACTCGAATCAATTTCCGAGTGCCAAGGGCGAATTCAAAGCCGACACCTACATGAGATTGATTCTCGAACAGGGTCTGCAACGCTTTCCATATATACCGGTCTTCGCCATACACATGGCCGAATGGCTGATTCGAGAAAAGAAGTACAAGAAAGCGCGCAAATACATCGAGCAATCGCTGGCCTACACGCCTTTTGAGCCCACCCTGATCTTCATGGATTCCATGATTTGGGGCTTGCAAAACGAACCCGACAAGGCCCTCGATGCCCTGTTGAATGCCCTGAATACCTGTGGCGACGACGAAGGCCTGTTGGAAGAGGTATTGGACATGTTGCTCCATCACAAACAGTACAATCTGGCCATGCCTGTTTTGGAACGGGCCCTGGAATTGGGCGCAGAAGTGAATGGCATTTTGGAAAAGTACCTGGAGAACACCGATGAAACGGGACTGATGGGTGCCTTGTTGCCCATGATCGAAAAGATTGTCGACCAAGACCCCTACAGCCACGAGGCCTGGTATGTGTTGGGTTCGGCCCAAATGGCACTGAGAGAATTTGAAAAGGCTTTGACGGCCTTGGATTACGCCGTCACCATTCATGAGAATTTTGCCGATGCTTGGCTGGCCTACTTCGAGTGCCTGTATGAATCAGAGAAATACAGCCAATTGATTGCCAAATACAACGAGCAAGTGCAGCGTTTTCCCAAGAAGACCTTTCAAGAAATCGAAGGATTGTTGGCCTGGAGCTACTACGAAACGGGAGACATCAAAGGCAGTCGTGCTTTGTACAAAGAAGTGCTCAAACGGGAGCCTCACGACGCGGAATGCTGGTACTCGATGGGATTGACCTACCATTACGAAGGCAATTTTTCTGCCGCCATTCCCTACCTTGAGAAGGCCTACGATTTGGACAAATTCGAAAGCGATTATGGGCTGGTTTTGGCCTCGGCCTATTTGGGCATTGAGTCCAAAGATCAATGGGAACCCCTTTACGAAACCCTGAGCATCGAACACCCCAATACCCCTGAGTTGTGGTTGGATTACAGCTTGGCTGTTTCGGAATCTGGAGACCGAGAACGGGCATTGGAAATCATCGAACAAGGATTGCAAAACAACCCCAGTAACCCCCAATTGCTTTATCGAATGGGGGCCTTGTGCTACCTGTGTGGACACCAACCGGCGGCCATCTTTGTTTTGGAAAAAGCCTTGGAGATTGCCCCCGAAGAGCACTTCCTTTTATTTACTTTTGCACCTGAATTGAAGAAAGCGACCAGCATTCTGGAATGCATTCTTCGCTTCACCACCATTCGATATGAATAGCGAACTATTTAATTTGAGTCATTTGCCCGAGCGCAGCCAAAAACCTCGCAACGGCGGATTGACCATGGTGATGGACAAAGGCCTCAGCATGAGAGAAGCAGAAGACTTCTTGAGCATGAGCAGCGACATCACTGACATTGTGAAGTTGGGCTTTGGTACCAGCTTTGTCACTCCCAACTTGCAAGACAAAATCAAGTTGTACCAGTCAGCCGGCATTCCCGTGTATTTCGGCGGTACCTTGTTTGAAGCCTTCATTGCCAGAAATCAATTTGACGACTACCGCAAACTTTTGGACAAGTGCGGCCTGACCCACGCTGAGGTTTCAGACGGAAGTTTGGACATGAACCACGACGACAAATGTGCTTACATCAATCAGCTTAGCCAAAGCTTTACGGTGCTGAGTGAAGTAGGAAGCAAAGATGCTGAGAAGATCATCCCTCCCTATGAGTGGATCGAGCAAATGGAGACCGAATTGGAAGCGGGTGCTTGGAAAGTCATTGGGGAAGCGCGCGAATCAGGAACGGTAGGGATTTTCCGCAACAGCGGCGAGGTTCGTTCTGGCTTGGTAGCCGAAATCATTCGCAAAATTCCCTTGGAACACATCATCTGGGAAGCTCCCATCAAGAGCCAACAAGTATGGTTCATTGAGCTGTATGGCGCCAATGTCAACTTGGGCAACATCGCCCCTCACGAGGCCATTCCCTTGGAGACCCTTCGCTTGGGCCTTCGCGGGGATACCTTCAATTTATTCTTGTAAAATCTTTTGCAAAAAGCATAAAAAAAGCCGGGCGATGCCCGGCTTTTTGCATTTTCTGCAATTCTTATTTGTACTTGTTAACCAAGCTCTGAATGCCCTCGTAGTCCTGGTAACCCAAAGACGTGTAAACAACTTGCCCGCCTTTGAAGAAGATCAAAGTGGGGTAGCCTTGCAAACGGTAGCGATCGGCGATATCCATCTGGGCTTCGGCATCAATTTGCAACACTGTGACCTGATCGGCCATATCAGCGGCAATTTGCTTCACGAAGGGGTCCATGCGTTTGCATGGGCCACACCAAGTGGTGTAGAAATCAACCATGGTCAACTTCGACGAGGCAATGGTCTCGTCAAATTTGGCTGCGGTAATAGGCTCACCTTCGTTGGGAGTTGTGCTGTTGCAAGCATAGGTAACACCGGCAATCAAGGCCATAGCGGCAACAAGTAGGCTAGGAATCCAATTTTTGGCTTTCATGAACCGCAAAGTTAGCACCGGCATTCGCCCGATAAAATCCTATTTTTGTCTCATGTCGAATGAAAAGCCCTTGCTATCGATAGTCATTCCCGTTTACAATGAAGAAGGCAACATCGAGGCACTGCACACCCGCCTGATCCAGGCCATGCAGGGTCTTTCATTCGAGGTCATCTATGTCAATGATGGCAGCAAAGACCGGTCTTTGGCCTTGCTTCTTCAGCTCAGCCAGGCTGATAACAGAGTCAAATACATCGATTTCTCCCGCAACTTTGGCCACCAAATGGCCCTGAGTGCTGGCGCTCAGGCCAGCCGTGGCGAATACACGGTCTTCATGGACGGCGATGGCCAAGACCCGCCGGAATTGATTCCCGAATTGTTGCAAAAAGCACAGGAAGGCTACGAGGTGGTCTATGCCCAACGCCGAACCCGGGCTGGAGAGACTTGGCTCAAACGCTACACGGCCAAGCAATTCTACCGACTGCTTTCACGCATCACCCAAGTCGACATTCCCGTTGACACCGGCGATTTTCGCATCATCCACGAAAAGGTTCGAAAGGTCCTGAACCAAATGCCCGAGCAGCACAAGTATTTGCGCGGCCAAATTGCCTGGATTGGCTTTCGACAAACCGCCCTGGAATACGATCGTCAGGAACGCATGAGCGGCCACACCAAGTTTTCTTACCGACGCATGCTGCGTTTTGCCCTAGACGGCATCAGTGGCTTCAGCACCTGGCCCTTGAAAGTGGCCACTCTGAGCGGCTTTGTGGTATCGGGCGTTGCCTTCATGCTCATACTCTACAGCTTGTACCAAAAATTCTTTGGCAGTACAGAACCCGGCTGGACCTCTCTACACATTTCCGTTTTGTTCTTGGGCGGCATTCAGCTCTTGGGTATCGGCATTTTGGGCGAATACCTGGGCCGAGTGAGTGACAACGTCAAACAACGCCCAGGCTACATAGTTCGTGACAGCAATACCCAGCATGAAGACCAATAATCGTTGGGCATTCTGGGGGCTTTTGATTGCATTTTACGCTTGGGGCGGATGGTTCCAATTCCTCAATAGCGAACCTTTCGGCATGCACCAAGGCGCCCAAGCAGACCGCATGGGTATTGCCTACAACTACTTCGACATCTCCATGAACTTCTTCCAACCCCGTGTGATGGAAGATCGTTCAGCCGATGGGATTGTCGCCACCGAATTTCCGGTGCTACCCTACCTCTCAGCCTTGTGTGCCAAGGCCTTTGGATGGTCGCCCATTTGGTACCGTTTGTGGGTTTTCCTGTTCCATGTCTTAGGGGCCTGGGGAGCGTATAGAATGGCCGAGTTGTTTACCCGAAAACACTGGCATGCCCTAGCCATCACCTTTGCCTGGTTGAGTTCACCCGTATTGTTCTTTTACAGCGCGGTTTCTTTGCCTGATGCCGCCGCTTTGGGAATGAGCATGTTCGCTCTGTGGCACTTGACTCGCTATTACTTCGGCTTGAATGCCCGCCAAAGCTTGTGGCAATACGGCATCTTCATCTCCTTAGCGGGTTTGCTCAAAGTGAGCTATTTCTTGCCACACATGGCCTTCTTGGCCCTTTTGCTCTCTCAGCGTTTCCGACCCAGCCTGCAGCCAGCCTTGCCCTACGAGCGCCGCCAACACCCGGTCTTATGGGCTCCCTTTCTGCCCATTTTTGCTTGGCTTATCTACAACAAGTGGCTCTATGCCCAAACCCGGAACCCGCATTTCCTTCAGGCCATTAACCCTGCCAGTAGCCTGGCTGAGCTAGCCGAGAACTTCCGTTTTGCCGCCAATACCTGGGGCGAGGCATTGTTTCCTGCCAGCAGTCTGTTGTTGATAATGGCCCTGTTTATGTTCGGTTTTCGCCGTCAACGCTATCAGCTCAACCACTGGACCACCGCCTTCAGTTACTGGCTGTTGCTCGGGTTCATAGGGCTGTTCTTGCTGTTTTCCAGGCAATTTCATTTTCACGACTACTACCTCTTGGCCTTCCTTCCCTTTTTCTTTTTTGCTTACCTCAGCGCCTACCAGGCCTTTGTACAGTCTTCGGGAGTCATCATAGGTCTATGGCCCTTGGTTGCCAACATAGCCCTGATTTACATTCCTCTTCACAATGCCCCAGCTGCACGCTTTCAAGTGCAATCCCGCTTTGAAGAAGGCAACTATTGGTGCCAAAACGCCATTTCGCACGCAGAAGATTACACTGCCGTTGCCAACTTCTTAAAGACAGAAATAGACCCGAGCTGGGAACCCATTGTAGCCTTCGACCCTTCACCCAATACGGCCTTGTATTTCTTGAAAAGGCAAGGCATTCGACTGGCTCCTGATTTCTCTACCGAACTGAGTTTGGAAGTCATGTCTCCTTATTTGGAAGGTAGAAAACAAGGAATGTTAATCGTCAACGACCGCAACAGTTACCGCGAAGGTTTGGAACCCGCGCTCCAAGCTCGCCGTGCATCACTCGATACATTGAGGCAATTCGGAAACTTGACCCTGATCAAGTTGGGTCAAATGCGGTAGCCAATGTATAGGCTTGCTCCCGCACCGTGTTGGTTTTGGGGAGCCACCCAGGCTTCCAATCCCTGCAAAGAAACATTCACCGATAGGCGATTCATCGGCTCTTCTGTATTGTATTTCAGGAGCCAAAACTGGAAGTTGATGTCGTAAGTGTCCCATCCGCCGAGAGAAATCGCGGGAGAAAAACCCATGCTGCGACCCGACTTGAAGCCAGCATTGAAACCGTGCGAAAAGGACAAACGGGGTGCAAAGCCAGGTAAATTTCGGTAAGTGACAACGGCTGTAAAACTGCCAGTATTGTGCATAAACTGCGCCCGAAAAGGAGTCAATACCCAGCCGCTTCTCTCTTGATCGAGAATATCCAAACCCTGGATTAAGGTATCTTTTTTGTTCGTCAACCAGTCAGACACCTGCAAATCGCGGGGAGCCAAAACCGATTGAGACCACTGAACCTCATCGGTTCCTTGCCAGGCCAAGGGCCGAAAACCCTTGTTCAAGTCCCACTGGGCGCCGCGGCTTTCCACCTGGGCCTTGGACAAATGCACAAAACCGATGTTGTACACCGTAGCCGACCAGTAATGAAACTTACCCCCGTCATTTTTGACATGCGACCAGCGGTAATAGCCTTGAAGGGCCACATTGTTGCCCGAGGCGTTGACACTGCTCCACTGCCCGTTCATACTCAGGCGCTCGGCCGCTGAATCCGTACTGAATACCATATCATGGGTCTCGAAGCTTCGGTAGCTCGAATAATTGGCCACACCAAAACCCACATAGTGCGATTTGTATTTGAATTCCGACTGAAGTCCAAATCCAGAATAAGCCAACAAACGATTGCGGCCCAGCTCCAAAGTTTCGCCGACATAGGGCAAATTGCCTCGAAAAGCCAACTTCAAGGCATCGCCACTGTGTTGAGCTCCAAAGCCTCCGAATTTTGCGACATGCACGCCTTGAAACTCCAATTGACGGCTGCTATCTTTTAGATCAACGGGGCGGCTATTCATGCCCAAACTCCATTCGTAAATGGCCCCACTGCTAAGATCAGCGCCTTTCCATTTGGACTCAGACTTGCTCACTATTTCGGGAGAAATGTAACCGCCAAAGGCCAGTCGGTTCAACATGGCTTGGCTCAAAGCTGTAGACCCTGTTTCAAAGTAGAAACCCGGTAGAATCTCTTGGGCTGTGGCGCGGCCAAGGCCGACAAACATCAATAAAACAACAACTCTTCTCATGGGTTCAACTGGGCTTCGTATTCAAATTCAGCCCGGGCTTTCACCTTGACCTTTGATTGGTTGTACAGTCGCTTCACCCCACCTGAAGAGCCATCGAGCTTGTAGCGAATCAGCACGTGTTCGGCTTTGCTCAAGGCCCAGGCATTTTCTCTGCTCAAGCCAATGCGCAATTGGGTTTGGCGAGAGGCGATGGGAAAGCCATTGGCATCGGCTTGGGCCTGAGCAATAAATTGCTCGGGACCCACTTCCAAGGCTTGCAGCTGCTGGTAATTGGCGTCCAAAAGCACAATGTCCAAACCAAATTGAATGGGGAAGCCATTGTCAAAGTCCAAGATGAAAAAGCCACTCTTGACACGCTGCATGTCACCCAGAGATTTGAAATTTACCTTCTGCGTATCCCTCAAAATGATGGAACCCAAACTCGCACTCAAAGGGGCTTCGACCCTTAAGAACACATCCAAGCGACTGTCGTCAAATACGAAATCTTTCC
>JALRLA010000136.1 GCA_023254645.1 Bacteroidia bacterium | reverse complement strand
TTGGGTCCTGTATTCGGGATCAAGGGCGGTGCCGCTGGCGGCGGATGGGCCCAAGTCATTCCCATGGAAGACATCAACCTTCACTTCACCGGCGACTTCTCAGCCGTGGAAAAGGCCAACAACTTGCTAGCCGCTTTGGTCGATAACAACATTCAATCCAAGAAACGCAATTTGGGCATTGATCCCCGTACCGTATTGTGGAAGCGGGTGATGGACATGAACGATCGGGCGATTCGCCAAACCATCATCGGTTTGGGTGGTAAAAATGGCGGAATCATGCGCGAAAGTGGCTTCAACATTACCGCAGCTTCTGAGATCATGGCCATTTTGTGCATGAGCCAGGGATTGCAAGATTTGAAAGAGCGCTTTGATCGCATTTACATAGGGGATACCTATGCGGGTGAACCCGTTT
Source organism: Bacteroidia bacterium (assembly GCA_023254645.1). Taxonomy (GTDB): domain Bacteria; phylum Bacteroidota; class Bacteroidia; order NS11-12g; family UBA955; genus JALRLA01. The sequence goes on along the minus strand of JALRLA010000136.1, from coordinate 1,127 downwards.
TTGCCAAAGACTTGAATGCCTCTGAGGCCATGGCCATCCTGATGAAAGACGCCATCAATCCCAACTTGGTGCAGACTTTAGAAGGAAATCCAGCCATTTTGCACGGTGGGCCTTTTGCCAATATTGCTCAGGGAACCAACAGCATCAACGCTACCAAAATGGCCATGAGCTATGGCGATTGGGTGGTGACCGAAGCGGGTTTTGGCGCTGATTTGGGCGCTGAAAAGTTCATCAATTTGAAATGCCGCACGGCTGAGCTCAACCCTTCGGCCGTGGTCATTGTCGCTACCGTTCGTGCCCTTAAATACCACGGAGGTAAGGCTTTGGATGAATTGAATACTCCTGATGTCGAGGCTTTGGCCAAGGGAATTCCCAATCTGGAAAAGCACATTGAAAGCATACAGAGTTTTGGCATTCCCGTAGTGGTCGCCATCAATACATTCCTGCACGATAGTGCCGAAGAACACGAGTTGATTCGCCAGCGCTGTGCGGCCTTGGGAGTAAAAGCTGAACTCAGCCAAGGTTGGGGCAAAGGCGGAGATGGAATGACCGATTTGGCTCATAGTGTGGTGGCTGCTGCCGAGAACTTTGATGCGGCTCCAAAGTTTACCTATGAACTCGGCGATTCACTGGAAGACAAGGTGAACAAGATTGCCAAAACCATGTACGGCGCAGACGGGGTAGTACTGAGCGCTAAGGCCAAAACCCAGCTCAAGCGTTTTGAGAAAATTGGTTTGGACGATTTGCCTGTATGCATGGCCAAAACGCAGAAGAGTTTGACCGATAATGAGAAAGTGATTGGTCGACCCACTGGTTTCAAGATCACAGTACGCGAATTTGAAATAGCAGCAGGCGCGGGATTCATCATTCCCATCACCGGGGCGATGCTGCGCATGCCGGGCTTGCCGGAAGTTCCTGCCGCTGAAAACATGAGCATTGACGCTCATGGAATCATCAGTGGTTTGAGTTGATCAACCTTTTGATTTTTTCGAAGAAGCGCCTTGTTTCAGGGCGCTTTTTTCTTGTGCTTTTTGCAAGCGGTACAAGACCAAGGCTTGGATTTCAGCCCAAGGAATATCCCTGTCATGGGCGATTTGGATGGTGCCTTTAGAGGTTGGATAGTCCTG
>JALRLA010000118.1 GCA_023254645.1 Bacteroidia bacterium | reverse complement strand
CTGGCGCTTCGGGAAATCCGGGACTCTGGCCTGTTCCGGCTGAGCTACAAGACATTTGACCAGTAGTATCCCCGCCGATATATCCCAAGGGGAGAGATTCATTTCAAAAAAAGCATCGAAGCGCCCGCAGGCGGTGTAGGCCAAATCAATAGCGGCTGAACCCATTCGGCGAAGACCCTGGGTGCTCTTCATGAACACTTGCAAGAGATCCAAATAGGGCTGCATTTTGCCAAATTCGTAATACGGGAAACCCGTGGCCAAGAGGGACTTGGACAATTCGCTGTTGCTAGACACCTGAATGCGCTGACCGTTCAAGTGAGCGCCCTGCCCTCGCAGGGCGGTAAAGGTCTCACCCAGCGCTGGGCAATGTACCACTCCCAGCACCGGTTCACCCTCATCCAACAAGGCAATGGAAATGGAAAATACTGGCAATCCATGCAGGAAATTGGTGGTGCCATCCAGGGGATCGATGACCCAGGTATATCCTGAAGTTTCACGCTCCTGAGAGGAAAATTCCTCACCGATGAAGCGAGCCTCAGGCATCAAAGCCAACAAGGCTTCGGTCAACCTTTTCTCGCTTTCCTGGTCGACAAACGACACCAATTGGTTCAGTCCCTTATCCTCTACCTGAGTTTGGGAAACCCGATTCAGGTGTTCGCATTGAAAGTTTCCAACCTCCTTGCAGAGCTGGACTACGGGATGAAGGAGAGCCGTGATTTTCACATCAGCGAAGTAAGTGCACAAGCTGCATTTCTTCGTGGCTTTGGCCCTGAAAATCGACCACTTTCACCACGAGCAAGTAGGACCCCTGGGGGCAAGCATCTCCATTTTTGTATTTGCCGTTCCAAGCCCCTGTCAAAGCGTCGCTTTCAAACAGGCGCTGACCCAGTCGGTTGTAAACGGTGAAGCTCAACTCGGCAATGCCGGTACCCACTGGCATCCAATCGTCATTCAAACCATCGCTATTGGGTGTAAACGAAGAAGGCAAATACAACTGATACAACTGACGCACGCGCAGCTCGCGATAGGCCGAATCCACACAGCCTGGATAAGAACTGGCAACCAACCAAATGCCAAAGAGACCGGTATCGCCAAAGCTGTGTTGCACACTAGGGCCTTGGTAGGTTGAACCGTCGCTGATGCTCCAATCCAATTGATCCCAGGCGGGGGTTTTATTGACCAATTCCACGCCCGGATCCCAGGTACTGATCACCAATGGATCGTTCGACAGGGCGATGTTGGGAATGATGCTAAAGGCTGCCTCGGGGTAGGCCACCCAGTTCAAAGCCTGAGGCAATGCCACCGTATCCAAACAGCCTGCAGGCGAACGCAAGACGGCCACCAGGCTATGCTGACCTGCCCGGGAAGGCTTCATCACCAAAGTATCGCCTTGTGTTGGACCACCGTAGGTAAAGGTATTGTCGCTGCCATGAATGGCCCACAATCGCCAATTGTACAGGTTTTGACCCGCTGCTTGCACCACAATGGAATCTCCTTCGCAGACCGAAGTGGCTCTGTAACTGAAGGTAGCCGAAGGGCTGGGGTTGACGGTGAGGGAGGCCGAGGCGTTAGTCGAGGCCGAACAATTGTCGCTGAGCTGGAAGCTCCACACTTCGCTCGCTGAAGGAACCCAAGTTTTGCTCAAGGCGGCGGCGGTTTTGCCGTTCAATTGCCAAGCGTAGTTCGCCGTATCGCCGCCGCCGATGAAAATCTGGGCCTTGACGGTATCGCCTTGGCAGAGCACTGAAGGGTTGAAGTCGATGCGCGCCCACAAGGAATCGCGTACGGTGATTTGGAAACTCTGGGTATCGGATTTGACGGTACAGCCGTCGCTGAAGATGACGCTGTAGTTCCAAGTACCACTGGAGGCCGGGCGCAGCGACTGCTGCGCCGCCCCGGGCCCGCCAGGGACCCAGGCCAGCTTCCAGCTGGCCTGCCGGCCTCCCGCTGGAGCCACATCTACATCATAGCGCTGTCCCCAGCACAAAGTCGTATCAGCGATGGTCTGCATCGACAGCGGTGCCAGCCAATCTACGCGAACCGAATCGCTCCAATCAGGAGAACAGCCATCGCTCAAAACCACCGAATACACCGAAGAAGAAGCGGGCAAAACCGAAACAGACAGCCCCGATAGACCGCCCTTCCAAGAGGCCGAATAACCCGATCCCAAACCGCCAATTGGCAGAACAGAAAGATCAACCGAAGAACCCACGCAAATCGTGGTGTCAGAAGAGACAAGACCGCTCAAAGCAGGATACGTATAAATTAGAGCCGTATCCCAAGCCGAAGCCACCGAACAGCCATCGTCCAATCGGGTCCAAAGCACCAGGGTATCCGAAACCGACTCCAAGACCGACATGGAAAGACCCGAAGAAGAAGATCCCGAACCGCTGGGTGCAGTACCCAAGGGCAAGGCCCAATAAGACCAGGTATAGCCCAAGGTATCCCCGCCATTGGCGGCAAACAAACGGGAGGCCGATTGGCCAATGCAAACTAGGGTGTCGTTAGGGCCCGTAATGTCCAAGCCCGGCTTTACCCAAACCCAAACCGAAGCCGTATCGGGTTGATCGGTACAACCGTCGTTCAAGACGACTTGATAGGAAGTAGAAACCGACGGAGAAACCGAAACGGAAGCACCCGAACCCACGGCTGGGTTCCAGGTATAGCTGTAACCAGAGGCCAATCCACCTGAAGCCGTGGCTTTCAAAGAAACCGACTGGCCCAAACACAAGACAGTATCAGAAGGTGCCAAGGAAACAGACAGGGGCTCTCGAACCTGAACCAACACCGTATCCAAAGCCTCGTTCCAAGAACAGGCATCGCGCAAACGCAAAACGAAACTGGAATCGGTCAAAGGCCTTACCCATTTCTGGGAACCGCCTCGAACTCCGTTCCAGTAGTGCAAGAAATCGGGAGCCCATCCGCCCTTGGCTATGGCTTTCAACAAGACGCTATCTCCGTAACAAATCAGGGTATCAACAGACGGCTGCAGAGAGACCGACAAGGAAGGTCGAATGCCCTCAAATTCGATCTTGAATCCCGCGCCTTCGACCGCTGGGTCGGTATAGTTCTTTAGGATCAAGGTATTGCCCGCAAACTGGTGCCAGCTACCCACAGCCTTGCCCTGCAAGGTGGGGTTGGTACCCGTCAAACGGCCCAATTTGTTGGCCCATGATTCATCGTTTTTGAACAAGACCAGGGAGTCGTATCCGCTTTCGTAATCGCAGAACAAAAAGCGAAAACGCAGCGAATCGGCTCCGGGAATTTGCAGCACCAAAGCCGTGTTGCGGTTGGGGTTGTAGGTGCCGTCAGCCCCGTCGTCGTAGATGTATCCGAAGCAACGACTAGCCGTATCCCGACCGCTTTCGGGCATAAAAACCCCAAAACAGAGGTCAGCCATCGAGTCGACCTGAACTTGGCCGGCCATGAAAATGGAATCGGTATCGGTGCCCGAACAGGCCACCGCCTTCAAGGACACGTCGTAGGTGCCATAGTTGCTGTAGGCGTGCGTAGGGTTCAGCGCCGATGAGGTAGAGCCGTCACCGAAATACCAAGTCAAGGAAATGAAGTTCTCGCTTTTGTTGGCGAACTGCACCGATTGGCCAGTTCGGCAGACCAGGGTATCGGAGCGAAAATTGGCCTTGACGTAGGTGGAGTCATACTTGCCGCCAACACCGCAAACCCACCAAGCATTGGTCACCGAAATAACCTCGGGCGAGCAATTGCCGTAGAGATCGGTGGCCGCC
>JALRLA010000099.1 GCA_023254645.1 Bacteroidia bacterium | reverse complement strand
TGTTTCAAGGCCTGTGCGACCATTTCCCACTTCAAACCGTTGATTTTGATATCCATCTGGCAAGCGGTGATACCTTCAGTAGTTCCTACTACTTTGAAGTCCATATCACCCAAGTGGTCTTCGTCACCCAAGATGTCAGTCAATACTTTGTAGTTGCCAGACTCGTCAGTGATCAGACCCATGGCAATACCGCCAACAGGCTTGTTCATTTTGATACCTGAATCCATCAAAGCCATAGAACCGGCACAAACCGTGGCCATTGAAGATGAACCATTCGATTCCAAAATGTCAGAAACGATGCGAATCACGTAAGGAACGTCAGAAGGAATCATGGCTTTCAAACCGCGAAGGGCCAAGTTTCCGTGTCCAATTTCGCGGCGACCAGGGGCGCGATTTGGGCGGGCCTCACCTACAGAGAAGCTGGGGAAGTTGTAATGCAACATCAAGCGGCTGTGGCCGTGATACATGGGAGCATCCAACAACTGCTCATCCAACTTGCCACCCAAGGTAACAGTGGTCAAAGACTGAGTCTCACCACGGGTGAACAAAGAAGAACCGTGAGCGGCGGGAACCACATCAACTTCGGTATAAATGGGGCGAACCTGTGTGGTGGAGCGACCGTCCAAACGCTTGCCTTCTTCCAAGATCATGGCGCGCATTTGGTTGTACTCCGCTTCGTGGAAATACTTTTTGGTCAAACGAACCATGCGATCCTTGTCTTCAGCTCCGTCCAACTGGGTCAAGTATTCGTTCAAAACAGCTTTGAATGCGTCTGAACGCTCCTTCTTTGATTTGCCGCTCTGGGCAATCTCGCGAATGGCAGGAGAAGTCTCAGCAATGACGCGTTGGCGCAATTCCTGGTCGTTGTCTTCGTGGTTGTACTCACGAGCAGGCTTGCGGCCACCCAACTGTTCGCACAAGGCCAACTGTTGAGCACACTGCAACTTGATGGCTTCGTGGCCAAACTTCAAGGCTTCCAAGAACTCTTCTTCAGACAATTCTTGCATTTCACCTTCTACCATGTTCAAATCGTTGGCGGTACCACCGACAACCAAGTCAACATCTGAAGTTTTCAATTGCTCGGCGGTGGGGTTCAATACGAACTGACCGTCAATGCGACCTACTCGAACTTCAGAAATGGGTCCCAAGAAGGGAATGTCTGACAACATCAAAGCGGTAGAGGCAGCCAAACCAACATAGGTATCAGGTAGAATGTTCTCATCTGAAGAGATCAGCTGAATCATCACTTGGGTGTCAGCGTGGTAGTCTTCAGGGAACAAGGGGCGCAAGCAGCGGTCAACCAAGCGAGAAATCAATACCTCGTAATCGCTCAAACGGCCTTCACGGCGCAAAAAGCTTCCGGGTATACGGCCAACGGCAGCAAATTTCTCTTGATAGTCAACGCTCAATGGCAAAAAGTCAATGCCTTCACGGGCATCGTAGTTGGAAACCACAGTGGCCAACAAGTGGGTTCTTCCCACTCGGATCACACAGCTGCCGTGAGCCTGACGGGCAAGGCGGCCGGTTTCGATTTCGATCATGCGGCCATCGCCGGAATCGAAGCTAAGGGTTTGAATATTCATCATATCGATATGTTTTTTTAAGCAAAAAGCCCCGTTTCGCGTAGGCGAACGGGGCTTTTCTCCAATAAATATGGGTTCAAGGATTACTTACGCAATCCGAGTTCCTTAATCAAGTCTCTGTACTTGAAAATATCTTGTTTGGCCAAGTAATTCAACAAGCTGCGACGCTTACCAACCAACTTAATCAGCGACAATTCAGCGCTTTTGTCTTTGCGTTGGCCTTTCAAGTGAGCGCTGATGTGGTTGATGCGCTCGGTAAACATGGCGATTTGTGCCTCAGTGCTACCGGTATTGGTATCGGCACCACCAAACTTGGCAAATAGTTCCTTCTTTCTTTCAGCAGTCAGATGCATGGTATCTCTAAATGGGTTGCAAATATATGAACAATTCACTGCATGTGGAAATCTAAGGGGAAAATTCCGAGCATTTTCAACAGAGAAATCGCGAACGCTCATGGGTACGATGGTCCAAGCGGTAAATCTGCCGTAATTTAATCCAAGAAGGCCGGGCTCCGGCTTACCTTTGTATCACTTGTTTTGAAAGCTCTTTTCGCCCTCAATGTATACCTGAAAAAGTACCGCTGGCCCATGCTAGCCGGTATACTCTTTGTGGTGCTTTCCAATGGATTAGCCGTTTTGGTTCCCTCGTTTTTGCGCCAAGGCTTGGATGATGCCCTGTTGCAATCTAAGTGGATGCGGGGCGCAGGTTTGGGTGATTTGCCTGAGCGAATTGGGCACATTGCCTTGGCATTTGGTGTAGCCTTGGTGTTGGCCGCTGCAACAAAAGGGGTCTTTATGTATTACATGCGTCAAACGCTTGTGGTCGTTTCTAGACGGGTAGAGTACGATTTAAAAAATGAATTGTACGCCAAATATCAGCGCCTGGGTGAAGGGTTTTACCGACAGCACTTCACAGGTGATTTGATGTCGCGCATAGGTGAAGATGTATCCAACGTGCGCATGTACATTGGCCCGGCCATTATGTACTTCGCCAACGTGCTTTTCACCTTTGTGGCGGTTTTGTATCAAATGCTCCGTGTGAATGCAGAGCTTACCCTTTGGGTGTTGATTCCTCTGCCCATCTTGAGCATTTCCATTTATCAGGTTAGCCGCTTGATCAACCAAGGAAACAAGCGCATTCAGGAGCAGTTGTCTGTATTGACCACTTTTGCCCAGGAGACCTTTTCAGGAATTCGGGTCATCAAGTCTTTTGGAGCCGAGAATGCCTTCAATCGACGCTTCTTGGAAGAAGGTCAAGAGTTTCAACGCCGCAATTTGAAACTGGCCAAAATCAACGCTTTATTCTTCCCCCTCATGCTATTTCTGATGGGACTGAGCACCTTGCTCGTTCTCTATCTCGGCGGATTGGAAGTTCAAAAAGGCACCTTCACTCCTGGAAATATGGCAGAATTCATCTTGTACTTGAACATGTTGATTTGGCCGGTAGCCTCCTTGGGTTGGACCACGGCCTTGGTCCAAAAGGCAGCGGCCTCACAAAAGCGCATCAATGAATTTTTGGATTATGCAGAACCCGAGACCGG
>JALRLA010000085.1 GCA_023254645.1 Bacteroidia bacterium | reverse complement strand
TGCGGCATGTGAACAAGATTCTCATTAATCCCGTTGGAGCCGATTTATTTTTGCTAGCAACTCATAGTTGTGAACGCATTAACGGCCACTCATTTTCAGTTTCCCGGCCAAACGGCCATTTACAAGGGTAAAGTACGCGATGTATACAGCATAGGTGAAGATCAATTGATCATCGTAGCCTGTGACCGTATTTCAGCGTTTGACCACATTCTCCCCAAGAGCATTCCCTTCAAAGGTCAAATACTGACCGAGGTGGCTAGTATGTTCTTGGATCTTACTCAAGACATCATCCCCAACTGGAAGCAAGCTCAGCCCGATGCTCAAGTGACCATGGGCCGAAAGTGCCAACCCATAGCGGTTGAATTTGTCGTTAGGGGATATTTAACGGGACATGCTTGGCGCGAATACAAAAGCGGCAAGCGAACGATCTGTGGTGTACCTATGCCAGAAGGCATGGTGGAGAACCAAGCCTTTCCACAACCCATTTTAACGCCTGCTACAAAAGCCGAAACTGGGCATGATGAAGACATTAGCTACGAAGACATCATCGCGCGCGGAATTGTCGAAAAGTCTTTGCTGGATAAGCTTTATCAAGTCTCCTTCTCTTTGTTTCAACGCGGAACTGAATTCGCTGCCAAACAAGGTTTGATTTTGGTCGATACCAAGTACGAATTTGGCTTGTGGCAAGGTGAACCCATGTTGATCGATGAGATTCATACCCCAGACAGCAGTCGCTATTTCTACGCCGATACCTACCAGGAATGTTTATCCAAAGGCCAGGCACAGCGCCAACTGAGCAAAGAGTTTGTGCGTGAATGGCTGATATCACAGGGATTTCAAGGAAGAGATGGCGATCAAATGCCCGAGATGTCTGATGAATGGGTAGAAGAAATTTCGTTGAGATACCAAGAACTATACCGCGTAGTCACGGGAAAAGAACTCATGAAGCGCGACTACCAGAACATTGAACAAATCATTGAAACCTCCATAAATAATCAATTGCAATCATGAAAAAAGGGTACTCCTTGATGCTAACTATATCCGTCTTAGGGGCCTTAAAGTCCCAGACGGTATCCACCTATGCCGGAATACAATACCAAGGTTCAGGTGAATACAATGCTACTGCCAATAACAATTTGGACGCTGAGTATTTTTCCATGCCTCAGTCGGTGGCTTTCGATACGAACAACCGAATTTGGGTCACGGATCAACACAACCTTCACATTTTGGACGGTTCGATCAGCCGAAACCGAGGCGGTTATCTCGGTGACCCCAATGAACCCGGTGGTATAGGCAACGATAACGGGACGGGTTCTGTGTCACGATTCGCTACTCCCGCTGGTATCGCTGTACACCCTTCGACGAATGATATTTACATCTGTGACCGAGATAACGGTTTGATTCGCAAGGGGAACAAATACGTGAACTCTACACAAGGAACCATTTGGTCCACATATGCCGGGCAATACACATTCTTGGGCGATCATGCAGATGGCTTTTTGGCCGATGCCTACTTCAGCTCTCCTGAAGATATGGTTATCATGGACAACGGTGATATGTACATCGTTGATTTTGGAAACGATTGCATTCGAAAAATCTCAGGAGGTTCGGTTTACACGGTGGCCGGCAAGCCCATGACTTCCGGTGATGTGGATGGAACAGGTTCGAGTGCGCGTTTTTACGCTCCCATGGGAATATGCATTGAGTCCAACAATACTCTGTTGATTGCCGATCGCAACAACAAGAAAATCAAACGATATACCATCTCAACGGGAAAGGTAGAAACCGTCATTTCTTCGGGTTTGGATGAACCCACTGATGTGGTCTATGCCGAAGGATCAATTTATATCATCGACCGCTTTTGCATCAAGATATGGAACGGTACTTCTCTGAGCGTTTTTGCCGGTAGTTCCAGCGTTTCTGGATATACCAATAGCAGCCTGACCGATGCTCGGTTCCGCTCGTTGTCTCACGCCGAATATAGATCGAGCGATAAGTCTATCTATGTCAGTGATTTGGGCAATAACGTGATTCGTCGCGTACCCTTGGTGCTTTCGCCCGTCATCAATTTCTCCGCCAATGCCACAGCAGTAAGCACCAATCAAACGGTCATTTTAACGGCCAACTGCTACAATACCAACAACTACCAATGGACGATCAGCCCGTCGACCCATACCTTGCAAGCAGGTTCCAAATTGACCGATTCCATTTTGTATGTCTCGTTCAACAATACGGGTTCATACACCATTGATCTTAAAGGCAGTAACCCTTCCTTTAGCAGCAACTTGACCAAGAATAGCTACATCAACGTTTCTACCATTGCAGGAAGCAAGCCAGGGGCCGATTTTGCAGCCGATCAAACCAAACCTGCTCCTTTACAGGTTGTTCAATTGATTGATTTGTCTAGCAATAGCCCTACCAGTTACAGCTGGTCCATTACGCCGAATACCTTCAATTATCAAGGAGGAACTACAGCCAGCAGTCGCAATCCTAAAGTCAGTTTCTCGGCAACCGGTACCTACACCGTTTCCTTAACGGCTACGAACGCCAATGGTTCGAGCCAAAAAACCAAAGATGCTTACATCAGTGTTCAAGTCAATGGGATAGAGGCACCGAGCATCGCTTTGGTTCTGTTCCCCAATCCGAGTTTGGGTGAGTTTGCCATTCGTGGTCTTGAACAGTCCCAGATTGCATCGATCAAAGCCATCAATGCTTTGGGTCAAACCTTTGCCATTCAAGATCTTTCCGATAATTCGTATCGTTTGCAAGGTCCTGCTGGATGGTATTCCATCCAAGTGATCACTCGCAGCGGGCAGGGAATTTCGGTTCCCTTGATCGTTACGGAATGATGAATTTGCTAACCCAGCTACATAGACGTTTTTTTAGAAAGGGAACCCCTCATTCGGGGTTCTTTTTCGTTCGGTGGCTGGGCGTTATCTCCTTTTTGTACGCTCTGCAGTTGTTGGCAAGGCTGGTTTTCCTGGGATTGCTAGGACATTCCAACCTTTGGCTGGAGACCTGTGTAGAGGGATGGAAGATGGACCTTTCTATGGTGGGTTATTGGATCATTCTCTTGGGAATGGTAACCCTTTTGCCGACGAGTCGATGGTCAAAGTGGGTGTGGGGGCTAGTTTGGTTTTTGGTTCTCGAAGTAACGCTGATGACGGCGGTTTCTGATGCTTCGTTTTGGGTTCTATGGGGAACACGATTCAATGCCCAAACCTTGTATTTCTTGCAATTCCCCGCCGAGTGCATCGCTTCGCTTTCGGTCTTCCAACTACTGGTTGCTCTGGCGTTGACTCTGATACTTGCTTGGTTGAGTCGTTTGCTTTCTCGCCGGTTATTCCCTCAACAAGAAAGTCCTAAACTGAGGCTGCTTACCCTTTTGCTTGTTGGATTTGTTGCCGCAAGAGGCGGGTTGGGAACCACACCTCTTCAAGCCAGTGCTTGCTTGTACAGCCCCGATGCTTTGCGCAACGTAGCTGCTTCCAATTCCTCTTGGAACCTGTTTTTTGTGCTCACTCAGCAGCAATACAAACCAGATTTGTCTTTGTGGAGAGGAGAGACGGAGAACCATGCTTATTGGTCAGCTGAAGCGACATCAGAAAGCCTGAAATTAAGTTCCAATC
>JALRLA010000377.1 GCA_023254645.1 Bacteroidia bacterium | reverse complement strand
ACAAATCGCTGGCGCGAGCATCGGTATGCGAGCGCAGTTCCACAACCACATAAGAATATTCCTTCATGAATCGAGCCAATTGATCCAAACTCTCTTTGTCGGTGGCATCCAATTCGGTACGATCCAATTCGTAATAAACAGGACCAATACCCAAGTCAGACCCAAGCAAATCTCCCTTCGCCATGGGGACCAATTGAACTTCTACGACTCCCGTATCCAAGATAGACTGCCGTACTTTGACCACCTTTGTGTAGAACCCTTTACGCTCCATTTTTACTTTACGAATGGGATCCGTAACGTCTGAGCTAGCGGTCGAACCGCTGGCCAGATGACTGGTTGATCCACTTACATTCGAGCCATTTGAACCAAGCCCTTCATTCGAAGTTCCCGAATTGCTCAGTCCTGAGGCATTGCTTGTTGCGGCCGTTGAAGATCCGGAAGTACTACCCTTTTGGTTAGAACCAGCGCCTGCATTCGTGCTGCTCGTGGATTCATTCCCATTGGGAAATTCACCCACTTCCTCTTCATCAAGAATGGTCGCCTTAAAGGCAGCCACTGTTTCGCCGTCCAATTCATTGGTTACGCGAATTTCTGGGGTTAAAACTGTCTTTTTCGTTGCCTCAGTAGATTCTGTTTTTGAATCTTTAACAGCGAAAACAGGCTGGTCACTAACAAATGGATCAAAGCCATTTCGAGGTCCCATCTGGGCCTGAATGGCATAAACATCATCCATGTATGTTCCGGCCACTCGGTTGCTGCTCAGACTAATCCAGCCAGAGGCCATAGAAAAACCAAAATCATCGTACTCCGAATTGAATCGTCCAGGCAAATGTTTGAATTCTCCGGTTTGTAAATTGTATTGAAACAAATCCAAGCCCCCTTTCCCATAATGGCCTTCTGAAGAGAATACCAATACATCATCGGTCAGAAAGAATGGGAAATTCTCCCTGAGTGAAGTATTGATTTGGGCACCCAATGTGCGAACATTGGTCACCTCGAACTTGCCCATTTCACAGCTCACGACATCAGCCAGGAAAATATCAGATTGACCGATGGAACCAAATCCGTTGCTCGCAAAGGCCGCCAACTTACCGTTGGGCGAAATGACCATACTGGAAACAGAAATGTTGGGGTCGTTGATATTCAAGGATGTCGCCACCCATTTTGAACCATCCCAATCGGAACGATATACTTCAAACAATCGCTCGTTGTTCTGATTGAATTTTTCGGCATTCTGCGTATAAAGAAAGGCGTTGCATTCGGGCCAATACTGCGAAGGTTGATGGTGCAAATAGATCGCCAAGTCAGGACTCAAACGATGTGCATCCTGAACATACAATTGCTTTTTACTATCGGCATCATCGGCTTGCATCACTCCCAGTTTGGAATCGAACAAAGCATAGTAAGGACGATCATATACCGAACTCTTTTTGCGATCCAACAATACGTCGGCATTGGACGAATACAAGGCTACCAAGCCCTCACTTTCGCCTTGAGCCAATACCAACCCGTAAGCGCCAGAGGCTTTTGGATCCAATAAGGTCTGAAAGGATTCTATGTTCCAATAAGACTCCTCGACTTCGGTAGCATAAAAGGCGTTTCGAGCAGGTTTGTAGCCATTGGCTTTGGCTTTCTCGATCAGAATTTTAGCGGTACTGACATGGCCCACTCGCAAATTTGCTAAAGCCGCAAAAAAGCGATCTTCATCGTTGTAACGATCGGAGTGGTTCGACTGCAAATATTCAAAAGCAGCCAAGGCCTTGTTGGCATCTTGAACCAATAAATAGGACAATGCCAGATCATGCTGAGCCTCGTAGTTTTTGGCTCTTGCCTCGGTTTTTGAACCGTTCACGCGAATGACTTCAGCGAATTCTAGATTCTTTGCCTCCGTGCTGTAAAAAGTTTGGGCCATTGATAGCCCACAGGCCATAAAGGCGACTATAACAGAAACAACTTTCTTCATGTACATTCTGATTTAGAAAAATCGAGGAACGGGTACTCGTCCCTGTGTTTTAAAAGGTATCTGATATTGAAGGCCAAACTCATGTGAACCCATGGTGGCACCGTTGAATCGATTCAAACGATAATCGTATGAATAGAGGACTCGGAAATTCTCAGCCAACACAGCATTGATCATCATTCCGACATCTCCCTCCGTGCGATAGAAGGTACCCAAACTTAGATTCTCATTGAGAATGGCATGCACATTCACATCCAACTGAGTGGGGACACCGTTGGTCATTTTCACTTGGGTGGTGGGTTTGATTTTCAATGTTGGTCCAGCATCTAGCACCATACCACCTGTGATATAATAATGCATTTGTGTAGCATAAGAGACATCAACCTGGTTCTGAATGTCTTCCTTAACAAAGACCATTCGGGGAGAACTGAAAGCCACGAAAGACTTTTCATTGTACAAGTAAATTCCAAAGCCTGTCATAGGAGCCGTGATGGAATAGTCTTGATTGAATGAGCCATCTCCAGGATTGTCCAGAACCAACTTGGACAACTGAAGGCGATAGTTGAACAAACCGCCGCGCAGACCAACGGCCATTCGCCAGTCGGCATTCAAACTCTTGTGGTAGGCCAGATTCAATCCCACATGGGTTTCTCCCAAGGGAGAGGCCTGCTGGAATTTTCCAATGGTGCCGCTTTGAACGTTCAAGCCCAAAGCCACGTCTTTCCCAACTGGGCTGTGAACCGCCAAGTTGTTGTAAACAGGAGCTCCTGGCCAGTCAGTCCATTGGGTTCTGCGCATAGCTAAAGCCGTAAATGTACGTGGGGTGCCTGCATACGCGGGGTTCATGGCCAGCGAGTTCAGGTCGTAATGGGTGTACATCTGCTCCTGTTGCGCCATGGCAACAGAAGCAGACAAGCCCAAAACCGCAGTGAATATGAAATTCTTCATGGGTTGTGTTATCGTTTGATGTAAAGGTTACCAGAGATAGGATCCTTGATGAAGCGAGGTTCACCGGTTCCATTGAATTCAAAGAGCAGGAAGTAGACGTTTTCTGGCAAGGGCCCTTGACCGAGGCTAAATGTCTTTCCATTGTATACGCCGTCCCAATCGTTCTGGTAGCCGCGGGGAGATTCGTACACAACCTGACCCCAACGGTTGAAGACCGT
>JALRLA010000276.1 GCA_023254645.1 Bacteroidia bacterium | reverse complement strand
CCTTTGCAGGTAGATGTGGCCATTGATTTTACCGAGCCTCAACTGGCCATTTCTCACATCGACATTTGCTCTTCCCGTGGAATTGCCTTGGTGGTGGGTACAACCGGCTGGTACGATGAATTTGCTCGAGTAGAAGATTGGATCAAACAACGCCGTTCTGGCTTGTTTTATGCCACAAACTTCAGCATTGGGGTGAATGTGTTTTTTCAAATGAACGAAGCTTTGGCCACATGGTTAAAAGGGAAAGGGTATCAGGCCTCGATGCGTGAAATTCACCATACGGCCAAAAAAGATGCTCCCAGCGGTACGGCGCTTACCTTGGCACAAGGCATCATTCAAGCTGGAGAATACACTCAGTGGGCCTTGTCTGATTCTTCTGATACTATCTCTGATTCCACCTTACCCATCCAAGCCGAAAGACGCGATCCTGTTCCGGGCACTCATTCCATCGAATGGAATTCCAGCATCGATAGCATTCGAATTGAACATGTGGCCCATTCGCGTGAGGGATTTGCCCGCGGCGCTTTGGTCGCAGCTCAATGGCTTTTTGGCAAAACAGGTGTCTTCACCATGCGCGATATGCTTAATTTTACCGATTCAAATTCGTAATGGAAGCAAACAATCTTCAGTGGTTTCTCTTGATGTGGGCTGGTGCTTGGGTCGGAGTTAGAATTGGCCTTCACCGCTTGTTTCAAGCAGCGGGTCAGGATTCTTGGAAAGCCTGGGTGCCTGTATATTCTTGGCATGTATGGATTCAAATAGTTGGCCGCCCCTGGTGGTACTTAATCGGCATGTTGATTCCCTGTGTCAACATCTTGTTTTCTTTCAATTTGAGTTTGGATGTGCTGAGAAGCTTTGGCAAAAACAGCTTCAAGGATCAATTCTTGGGCATCGTATTCAGCTTTGCCTACTTCCCCATTTGGGCATGGCGAGATGAAAAGCTCACGTATCTAGGTCCTGCTGGAGACAAACAATGGCGCAAAGACCATGTTCCCGTGAATGGAGGCAGCCGCGAATGGGCCGATGCTTTGCTATTTGCAGCCTATGTCGCGGGTGGCATGAGGGCCTTGTTTTTTGATCTGTACCAGATCCCTACACCCTCGATGGAATCCAATTTGAAGGTGGGTGATTATTTGGTGGTGAGCCGTGTGAAAATCGGCATGCGCATACCCTTTACACCCGTTGCCTTGCCGGTTTATTCAGCCAAAGAACTCTTTGGAATTCCCGCTTATATAAGTTCTATTCAATTGCCATACATGCGTTTGCCTGGTTGGTATACCGTCAAAAATAACGATGTGATGGTGTTCAATTGGCCCGGCGATGATGACCGTTACCCCATTGATCGCAAAGACAATTATGTAAAGCGTTGCGTGGGTATTCCCGGAGATACCGTTCAAATGATCGAGGGTCAGATTTTCATCAATCACAAGAAATTGCCGGTGGTTGGCATGCAGCAAAAACGCTATTTGGTCATGATGTCCGAGCCCATTACCCAAGAGTTCTTGTTGAAA
>JALRLA010000162.1 GCA_023254645.1 Bacteroidia bacterium | reverse complement strand
AAAGCGGCTAGCAAGTTGTTGGCCTTTTCCACGGCTGAGAAGTCGCCGGTGAAGTGAAGGTTGATGTCTTCCATGGGAATGACTTGGGCCCATCCGCCGCCAGCGGCACCGCCCTTGATCCCGAATACGGGACCCAATGAGGGTTCGCGAAGGGCTGCGACGCTCTTCTTGCCTATTTTGGCCAAACCATCGGTCAGACCCACGGTCGTTGTGGTTTTTCCTTCACCCGCCGGGGTCGGAGAAATGGCAGTCACCAAAATCAACTTGGCTTTCTTCTGCTCAGCTGCCTTCAATAAGTGCAGAGGCAATTTGGCTTTGGTACGGCCGTAAGGCTCAATTTCATTGGGATTGATTCCCAGCTTTTCGGCGATTTCCCCAATCGGTTTGGGGGTCACGCTGCGTGCTATTTCTATATCCGTCATATTCGCGTACACTGCAATCTACGAGAATTTTCCTGTCTTTGCGCTGTACCTTGGCTGTGCGATTGTACACACCAACATGAACCGACCAGAGCGACAAACAGTACTGAGAATCATCGAGTACCGCATTCAAGCCCGATTGGATGACTTGAAATCGGCCATCCTTATTGCTCAGGAAAGCCGCAATGGAGAAGAAAAAAGCAGCGCAGGCGACAAGTACGAAACGGGTCGTGCCATGGTGCAAATCGAATTGGAAAACTTGGGGAAGCAGGTGGCCTTGGTTGAAAAACAGCTCTTGGACCTGAAACGTTGGCACAAAAAACCGGAATCGGCTTCGGCCGTGGGCGGACATCTCTTGCACCTTAGCGGCAAGCCTTCCATCTTTATTGGCCCATCATTGGGTCTGATTCAGACCGAGGGCATTGCCTTCATGGCCGTATCGGTTTCTGCACCACTAGGTCAACGCTTATTGGGCATGAAAACAGGCGAAAGCCGCGGCTTCAATGGTGTGGAATACAAATTGGAAGAGCTGGCCTAAAACCAGCACACCTCAGAGCGACAGCCCAATTACCAGCGGTACACGAAGGCGTTGATGGTCATGCCCGCACCCACCGAAGCGAACAGGAGAACATCTCCGCTTTGAATGGAATGGCCCTCGTACTGTCGGCGCCAAACCATATCCAAGAGTGTAGGAACGGTAGCCACGCTGCTATTACCCAACCACTGAATGCTCATGGGAGCCACGGCATCGACATCAACGGGCATGCTGTACAACTTATACAATCGTTCGATGACCGCGTGATCCAACTTGGCATTGGCTTGGTGAATGAAGATCTTTTTCACTTCTGAAAGGTGAACACCGGCATGATCCAAGGCCCCTTTCATGGCGTCGGGAACGTTACGAAGCGCAAACTCATAAATCTTGCGACCTTTCATTTTGATAAGCATCTCATCCGGATTGGACCCAGGCTTGTATCCGGGATTGCTCTTCAAGTAATAGGCCTCATCAGAGGTATATGTGCGATTGGCCAAGCCCAAAATACCCGATGGGCCTTGAGTTGTTTGAGCTTCCAAGACCACAGCCCCAGCGCCGTCGGCGAAGATCATTCCATCGCGGTCATGAGGATCAACTGCGCGCGAAAGCATTTCGTTGCCTACCACCAAAGCTCGTTTGGCTTGACCCGACTGCAAATACGCA
>JALRLA010000268.1 GCA_023254645.1 Bacteroidia bacterium | reverse complement strand
CTGAAGGACCTTTGAAAGGAATTTTGGAATACAATTCCGATCCCATCGTGAGCATTGACATTGTTGGAAACCAGCACTCTTGCATTTTCGACTCTGACTTAACCATGGTCATTGGCAACACAGCTAAGGTTGTGGGTTGGTACGACAACGAAACCGGATACTCCAGCCGCGTGGCCGATTTGATCGCCCGCATCGGAGCCTAATTTGCATTTTTTGCAAATCACACACGAATAAAACGCTTCGGCGATTTGAGGGAACCCCTGCTTTGCGGGGGTTTTCTTTATATGAGTTCCAAAACCTGTCTGACTTGCCAAGAAACGCTGCGCGGCCGCAGCGATAAAAAGTTCTGCGACGATGCCTGTCGCAGCATGCATCACCAACAAAAAGCCCAAGATGAGCTCGGTTCGCTACGCCAAATCAACGCTTTGCTGAAAAAAAACCGCCAGATTTTGGCTCGACTCTGGCAGAGCAAAAAATCAGAAGGCCCCAAGTTGCTGCTTCAACGAATGGCCCTATTGCAGCAAGGCTTTGTCTTTGATTTTCACACGCACCAAAGTTCCGATTCCAATGGACGGCGCATCCAGTATTGGTATGATTTGGGTCTAATGGAAGAAGAAGACGGCCGCCTAGCCCTGCTTTTGTTTTAACCCAAAAAGACAATGAAGCGATAAAAGCCGTACCTTTGCAGCCCATTTTACAAGGCCAAGCCATGTCTGATTCTTCAAACCCCCAGAAGGGTGGTAAAAAATTCCAAGCACGACAAGACGGGGAACCCCGCATGAGAGTCGTCAACAAGTCGGAGAGCCCGGCTTCAAACCGCCCGTCGGGAGACGCTAGCGGTGCTCGTCGTTTCGACGGCCCTAAACGCAACTTTGGAGAGGATCGTGGCCCACGCCGTGACTTCGGAGATCGCCCCCCTCGTAGAGAGTTTGGCGACCGTCCTCCCCGTCGTGAATTTGGTGATCGTCCCCCTCGTGGAGAATTCGGTGATCGCGGACCCAAGCGTGACTTCGGTGACCGCGGGCCGCGCCGCGATTTTGGCGATCGTCCTCCCCGCCGTGAATTCGGCGATAGACCCCCTCGTCGCGAGTTTGGTGATCGTCCACCCAGAGGTGAATTTGGCGATCGCGGACCCCGCAAAGATTTTGGTGACCGCCCCAAGCGCAATTTCGGTGAAGATCGCGGCCCGCGCCGTGATTTTGGTGATCGTCCTCCTCGTCGCGACTTTGGTGATCGTCCTCCTCGCGGAGAATTCGGCGATCGTGGACCCAAGCGTGACTTCGGTGATCGCGGGCCTCGTCGTGACTTCGGCGACCGCCCGAAGCGCAATTTTGGTGAAGATCGCGGGCCTCGTCGCGACTTTGGTGATAGACCCCCTCGTCGTGAGTTCGGTGATCGTCCTCCCCGCAAAGAGTTTGGCGATCGCGGACCCAAGCGCGACTTTGGTGACCGTGGCCCACGCCGCGATTTCGGTGATAGGCCTCCTCGCCGTGATTTTGGTGATCGTCCTCCCCGCCGTTTTGAAGGTGGTGAAGACCGTCCCAAGCGCAATTTTGGCGATGCCGACCGCCCGAAGGGCGAGTTTCGCGGGCGTTCTTACAACGATAGCCCTCGAGGAGGTTTCCGCAAGGATTCCTTTCCTAAAAAAAAAGCAGCGTACCCAAGAGGGGAAAGACCCGATAACTACAAAGGCCGAGGCCGTGATTTCGATCGCAACGAAGAGTCGTTAGCCAAAGGTTCTGAGCTGATCAGTGGTGTGGTTCGCTTGAACCGCTATTTGGCCAGCAGTGGCTTATGTTCTCGCCGCGAAGCCGATACCCTCATCGAACAAGGTTTGATTCGCGTGAACGGCGAAGTCGTGACCGAATTGGGCACCAAAGTTGGTCCAAGAGACAAGGTGCAATACGATGGTCGTAAGATTACCCCCGATAAGCCTGTTTATATCTTGATGAACAAGCCCAAGGGTTACATCACAACCACCAGCGATCCCGAAGAGCGCAAAACCGTCATGGATTTGCTCGACATCGAAGGCCGCGAACGCATTTACCCCGTGGGCCGTTTGGACCGCAACACTACGGGCGTTTTGTTGTTGACCAACGACGGTGAATTGGCCCAGGCCTTGACTCATCCATCGTTTGAGATCAAAAAAATCTACCGCGTAGAACTAGATAAGAAGCCCAGCAAAGAACACATGCTCGATTGGGTGAACGGCATCGAACTCGAAGACGGACCGATGAGCTTTGAGCAAATTGGCTTTGTCGAAGAGGGTGATGAGACTATTCTAGGATTGGAGATTCACTCGGGACGAAACCGAATCGTGCGCCGCATGTTCGAACACTTCGGCTACGAGGTGGTGTCTTTGGATCGCGTGCTGATGGGCGAGTTTGACAAGGTTAAGTTGGGCCGTGGCAAGTGGCGCTTCTTGAACGAAAAAGAGGTTCGCTACATCGAGCGTTTGAAGCGTCAGACCCGCGGTTAAAGCAAAAGGCTCTTCGCCTGAAACTCTGAATTTCTCAATCGCCACCCCTGTGGCCAATGGTTGTTGAGGCCGTGCCCCAGGGCATTGGCTGTGCCTATTGATATTCCCTTCCAGCGAACCCCAACGGGTCCCTTTTGACCAAAGCTGCCACTCACAAATTCGCGGCGCAGATAGGTCATCACTTGTTGGTCGTCTAAGTCAACCCAATCGGCTATTGGAGAATCAGCCAACAAAGCCATGGCGGGATGGGGTTTCCACTTTCCTTTGAACACATCTCCAACCTCGACTCCTGGATGAAGCAAACCCGGCAACCGAGAGAGGAAAAAAATCTGAGCCCAAGCCCCGTTGCGAACCGCATATAGGCTAGACCCTGCTTGGGTCAAGACCCAGTCTGAAGCGGGCAGTTGTTCCAAAACCGGAGTAACCGCATCCTTTTTCTTTTTTCCTGGTTTGGCCGCGATCCACTCCCCTTCGGGTTTTTGAAGTAAGGCCAAAAAGAAGCCTTCGCCAGCGGTTCGGCCCGGGTAAAAGCGATGCATACCCTCCTCCAATTGCAAGCTTCCTGCTTCGGCGGGAATATTCGGAATCACTCGCTTGGCTCCAAAGTCTCTTTCAAAACGCAGCACGTTCTCTTCATTTTCGTGGCGGTTGTAGGTGCAGGTGGAATAGACCAACAAACCACCGGGTTTTAGGGCTGGCCAAACGTCGTGAACGATGCGTTGCTGCCGGGCAGAGCAAAGCTGAACCGCTTCGGGACTCCACTCCTCGTGGGCCTCTTCATTTTTGCGGAACATGCCTTCCCCGCTGCAAGGGGCATCTACACAGATAATGTCAAATTGAGGGCCGGCCTCGCCGAATCGCTCGGCATCGGCACGTGTAACCACCGCGTTTCCCAAACCCCACTTGCTAACGTTTTCGTGGAGAATGGCGGCCCGGGAAGCAATGACTTCATTGGCTACCAGGATGTCTCCGGGCCGCAAAACAGATGACAAGTGGGTGCTTTTGCCACCGGGTGCGGCGCACAAATCCAGGACAGCCGCGGCGCCCTCAAGGGTTGACAAATGTTCTTGTACGCAGCGGCCCACCCACATGGAGTTGGCTTCTTGGACGTAATAGGCGCCGGCGTGCCAGGCCGGGTCTTGTGCGAACAAAGGCCGTTCAGACTTGAGTTGAAAGGCGTCTGAAAACAAGTCAGCTTGTTGGAAAACGGGGTTGAGCTGGGCCTTCTTGGCGGAGTTGAGGCGTATGGTTTTGGGTGTTTCACCGGCTTGCAAGACCGCCAATAACTCCAGGGCCTCCGCCTGACTCATGACAGCCAACAAAGACTCTTCGAAGTTCTTCATTGGGCGACGGGGTGTGGAATGAGTGGCGCTAAAGGATTGAAGCGCATGGATGGGCCTTCAAGGCGCGTTTGGGCCGGGAAATTCTCGACAAACAAAGATCCCGTTCCCAAGCCTTGGGGCAATTCCAAATCGAAACTGGAGACCCACTGGGCAATGGCCGAAAGACCAATGTTGCCCTCTAGGGCTGAGGTCGCCCACCATTTCATGCCCTCTTTTCGGGCTAGGCTGACCCATTCAGAGGCTAGGTCCAAACCGCCCAACAAGGTGGGTTTGAGAATCAAATATCGGGCACCGATTTGCTGGATGTAAAATCCATGTTTTTGCGGGTGCAATCCTATGAGCTCTTCGTCTAAGGCGATGTCGATGGGTGATTGGGCACAGAGTTCAGCCATCATTTCGCCTTGGCCGGCGGCAATGGGTTGCTCGATGCTGTGCAGTTCAAACCTCGAGAGTTCGCGTAGCTTTTCCCAGGCCTCGTAGCCGTTGAAAGCACCATTGGCATCTACCCGAATTTCCAACTGAAAGGCATTGCCCATTTTACGGGCACGCTCTAATAGACGGCACTCGGCGTCAAAGTCATGAGCGCCGATTTTGAATTTCAGGCATGAATATCCGCTGCGAAACTTAGCCTCGGCCTCTTCCCACATGGCGTCCAGCTCGTTCATCCAAACCAAGCCATTGATGGCTATCGCACTGTCGCCTTTGGAAAAGGAACCCGCGTAACCCAGGGTATCGTCGAATGTCTTGTAGTGCCGCATGGCGCAATGCAGGGCAAATCGAAGGGCTGGCAGGGCTTCGGGACCGCCAGGGGCCCAGCGGTCTAACAAGTCGAGCAGACCTCCTTGGCTCAGAGGGCCCAATGCTCGAACGATGGCCTCGTAGTCGGCCTTGCCGTCGACGCTCAAATCGTGCAAGGGCGATGCTTCGCCCAGGCCAAAAGAGCCTTTTTCGTCGCGCAAGACCAAAATCCAAGCGGTCTTCTCGGCATACTCCCCACGGCTAGTTTTGGCCGGCTTGATGAACT
>JALRLA010000226.1 GCA_023254645.1 Bacteroidia bacterium | reverse complement strand
TTGCCTTGCCAATAGCGGCTGTAGCTGGTACTGCTGTGGTTGCCAATGGCCAAGGGCGTAGTTTTGGACTGACCGATGTTAATACTGGTTTTCAGCGAATCAATGGGATTGCCGTTCAGGTACAAACGGGTATAAGTACCGTCGTAGGTCGCCGCTACGTGGTACCAAGTATTCAAACTCATGACCGAAGAAGAAGTCGTCAATTCCTGCCAACCTCCTGAACCGATGGCAAAGTTCAATTTGCCGTTGGCCCCAGCCCGCAACATGAATCCCAGATTCGAGGTATTTTCTTCTTTTACTATAATGCCACCTTCGTAGACATTGGTTTTCCATGCCGATGCGTTGACCCAAGCTTCTAGGGTCAATGCTGTGCCTCCAATGGCCAAAGAAGTATCGGTACCGCAATTGACCCAGTCGTTTGACCCATCAAAATCAAGGGCGTTGTTTTGGGCATTCGCGAGGCTAATCAGTCCTACACAATACCCTATTAAGGCCATCCATTTCATTTTCATCGCAACTCAATGTTACGAAATTTCAGCCATGATAATGTGCATCAAGGCTTTTGCCGACGAAATGCCTTTTCGGACTCAGGAGCGACATCAGGAACAATCGTATCTCCCATCAGCATGATTTTTCCTTTCAGCAAGGATCGAGGTCCGCAATCTTCCACTTGACTTACAGGTTCGGGTTCTTGCTCAGGAATGCCCATGATGATGGGATCGGGATCCAACTGAACATCTACATCGCCCATGATGTCAATGATGGCTCCACCCATGTTATGGGGCTCTATATTCAAAGGTTCTTCAGGGTGCTTTGCGGGCGGTGTTACCGGCAATACTTCAGGCACAGCCACTTCCCCACTCAATGTATCAATTGGAGTTACCACCTGCACAGAGTCTTCTTCCACAAAAACCACATCGCCTACCGTGGAATCGGTTGAGTGACAAGCGCTGGCTCCGCCCAACAAAACCACGGCGACCAAGGCCATGGCAAATCGCTGGAGGCTTCGGGGCCAACTCTGCCACTGAATTTGAGCAGGTTTGCTCACTTGCTCGGCCCGAAAACGGCCACAAACTCGCTCGGAATTTTGTTGTTTGAGCTTGAAATAGTTGAGCACTTGTTCATCGCTCATTTGGCTAAAGTCAACCACGGTTTTCTCGCACGCTTGGCAAAAACGGCCTTGCTCAGCAGGCAACATTTGGTTCCAATCTTCGTGGCAGGGGCTGGGAATTTGGATGCTAAATTTCGAATTCATGACCCTTAAT
>JALRLA010000195.1 GCA_023254645.1 Bacteroidia bacterium | reverse complement strand
CCACTACCGCCATAGCCGTGAGTATCGGTTTGGTGCTGGCCAATGTATTGTATCCCGGTGAGCAAATGCCAGAGAACGAGCGCTTGAAAAACCGAATTCAATTTGAGCTTTGGGCTGGCCAAAACGGAGTAAATGTACGCGATGGTCTCTGTGAATCTTGCAAGCCGGAAAATGCCGCCATTGTGGCTGAAGTTCAATCCAAAACAGAAGAGACCGATGCCACCGTCATGGCGAAAATAGAGGCCGCTCAGAAAATTAAAGAGGGCGGGCCTTTGCAGATGATTGTGGATTTCATTCCCGAGAATATCATTGGTGCCTTGGGCAATATGAGCCAAATGCTTCAGGTGATCTTTTTCGGTCTCTTGTTTGGCTTGGCCTTGATTTCCATTCCTGCTGAAACAGCAAAGCCTACCATTGATTTCTTTGCTTCGACCAACGAGGCCTTATTGAAATTGGTGGAGTTGGTCATGAGTGCAGCACCTGTATTTATCTTCGCCCTTACGGCCGGCGTGTTTTCTCAAATGGCCGGTGACAACTTAGGTGCTTTGCTTGATTTATTCGGCGGATTGGGCGTGTACATGACCACGGTGGTCTTAGGGCTGGCAGCAGTGCTAGCGGTTGTTTATCCGCTGATTTTGCGCTTGGTATTGGGTTCGAAATTTTCGTATCGGAAATTCTTCAAAGACTTGGCCCCAGCGCAGTTTTTGGCCTTTTCCAGCAGCTCGTCAGCCGCAACGCTACCAGTCACCTTGGAATGCGTGACCGACAACATGAAAGTCTCTCGTTCGGTGGCTGATTTTGTGCTGCCCATCGGGGCTACCATGAACATGAACGGCACAAGCTTGTACCAAGCGGTAGCGACGGTGTTTTTGGCCCAAATGCACGGCATAGATTTGTCCCTTTCGCAATACTTAATGATCACCGTAACGGCTACCTTGGCCTCGGTTGGCTCGGCCGCCATTCCCAGCGCGGGATTGGTGATGTTGGTGATGGTGTTGAGTGCCATTGGCTTGAACCCGGCCTGGATTGCCATTCTATTCCCCGTTGACCGCATTTTGGACATGAGCCGCACGGTCATTAACGTAAGTGGAGATGCGGCCGTGGCTGTGATGGTGGAGAAGTGGGAGAACGGAGGGCCCAATGAATAAGGGGCTTTTGCTATGCTTGGGTTTGGTGGCTTCTTGTTTGAAGGCCCAAGACCCCGCTCGCTTCAACAAAGAAGTAGCCGAAATTGTCGCCTCGCATCGAGGGCAAAAGGCTGATGTGGTCTTGCTTGGCAGTTCTTCGGTGAAAATGTGGCAAGACTGCCATACTTGTTTAGAGGAATACACCGTGATCAATTCCGGATTTGGCGGTAGCCAAACCAGCGATTTAC
>JALRLA010000172.1 GCA_023254645.1 Bacteroidia bacterium | reverse complement strand
ACGGTGACAGCAGTGTATACGATACCATGGTTCGTATGGCTCAAGATTGGAGCTTGCGTTACCCCTTCGTAGATGGACAGGGAAACTTTGGTTCCATTGATGGGGATCCGCCGGCGGCCATGCGTTACACCGAGGCTCGTTTGCGCAAGATTGCCGAAGAGATGATGGTCGACATTGATAAGGATACCGTTGACTTCCGTCCCAACTTTGACGAAAGCTTGAAAGAGCCTTCTGTGTTGCCTGCGAAGATTCCCAGTTTGTTGGTGAACGGGGCGGCTGGTATTGCTGTGGGTATGGCGACCAATATGGCGCCCCACAACCTGTCAGAGGTATGCGAGGGTATCATTGCCTATATCGAAAACAATGAGATCACAGTCGAGGAGTTGATGGAGCACGTTAAGGGCCCAGATTTTCCAACTGGAGGTATTATTTATGGGGTAGAGGGTATACGCTCTGCTTTTGAAACCGGCAGAGGTCGCGTTGTCATGCGCGGTAAAGCCGAAATCGAGATCTCAAAGACAGGCAAAGAGATGATCGTGGTAACAGAAGTTCCCTATCAGGTGACGCCTTCTCAAATTATCATCAAGACAGTAGATTTGATCAATGAAAAGGTGATTGATGGTATATCGGCTGTTCGCGATGAAAGCGGTCGCCAGGGAATGCGAGTGGTGTTTGATTTGAAACGCGATGCCATTCCAAACATTGTACTGAATCAATTGTACAAGTTTACTCCCTTGCAAAGCAGTTTCTCCGTAAACAACATTGCCTTGGTGGGCGGTCGTCCCATGATGCTGAATCTCAAGGATCAGATTCGCCATTTTGTCGATCATCGTCACGAGATCGTTCAGCGCCGCACACAGTACTTATTGTCCGAAGCCCGCAAGCGCATCCACATTTTGGAAGGTTTGCTCATAGCTCTTGACAACCTCGATGCTGTCATTGCCTTGATTCGCGCCTCTAAAACTCCCGACGAAGCCCGCGATGGTTTGATGGGGCAATTTGGGTTGAGTGAAATTCAATCAAAAGCGATTTTGGATATGCGTTTGCAACGCCTTACTGGCCTGGAGCGCGATAAAATCCGTGCGGAACATGCTGAAGTGTTGAAAGAAATTCTTTACCTCGAGAGCATTTTGGCCTCTGAAGATTTGCGCATGCAGATCATCAAAGATGAGACAAACGAAATCAAAGAAAAGTACGGCGACAAGCGCCGAACCGAAATCGAATTCAATGCTGAAGAGATCAACATCGAAGATTTGATACCCAATGAAGAGGTAGTCGTTACCATTTCTCACATGGGATACATCAAACGCACGCCACTGGCTGAATACAAAGAGCAAAACCGTGGCGGTAAAGGACTGAGAGGGGTGAAGCACAGAGACGATGATTTCGTGGAGCACCTGTTCATCGCTAGCACCCACAATTACTTGCTTTTGTTCACGGAACAAGGTCGTTGTTTCTGGTTGAAGGTGTATGAAATTCCCGAAGGAGCCAAGGCGACTAAGGGCAGACCCATTCAGAACTTGATCAATATTCCATCAGACGACAAAATCAAGGCTTACATCAATGTACAAAACCTCAAAGACGAGGAATACATCAACAATACCTTCATCATCATGGTGACCAAACGCGGTACTGTTAAGAAAACGTCTTTGGAAGCTTATTCTCGCCCTCGTTCCAATGGCATCAACGCGATTACCGTGCGCGAAGGAGATGAGCTACTTCAAGCTTGCTTGACCGACGGTGCCAGCGAGGTTCTGATCGCCAAGCGAAAGGGCAAAGCCATTCGCTTCCCTGAGGCTAAGGTTCGCGCCATGGGACGCACAGCGGCTGGTGTTCGCGGTGTAACTCTTGAAGACGACAACGATGAGGTCATCGGTATGGTATGCGTCAATCCTGAGACAGACAATTCGACCATTTTGGTGGTCTCTGAACGCGGATACGGAAAACGCACCAACTTGGACGACTACCGCATCACCGGCCGTGGAGGCAAGGGTGTGAAAACCATTTCCATCACGGAGAAAACAGGTGATTTGGTAGGCATTTTGACTGTGAAAGACGAAGATGGTCTGATGATCATTTGCCGAAGCGGAATGACCATTCGAACAGCCGTTGAAAACCTTCGCATCATGGGTCGAGCCACTCAAGGGGTTCGATTGATCAACATCAAAGACGGCGATAGCATTGCGGGCGTGACCCGTACTCCAAAGAGTGAGGATGAGGAAGAGCAAGACGGGGTAGAAGGTGTTGATGGTCAAGTAGTTGATGGTCAAACTGATGGAACTGAATTTCAAGCACCCGAGTCTGGCACGGATTTGGAAAGTAACGATGAAAACTAAGGCTATGAAAAAATCAATATGGATGATCGCCCTTTGCATGATGGGGGCACAATTGCAAGCTCAAGAACGCTCTATCAATAGCGCAGAATATTCATTGGCAAGCGGAACCGTCGATGAATTGATGCTGGCCAAAGAAGAGATTGACAAAGCGGCTGTGAATGAAAAGACGTACAACAGCGCTCGCATGTTCTTGATCAAATCAATGGTTTATAGCCGTTTGTTCGATTCCAAAGGAGACAGCCTCATAGCTCCCTTAGCCGAAAAAGCGGGCTTTATCTCAGGCGAGAGCATTTTGGCCTTCTACGAGAGTCCCGCTAAAAAGCGCTATGACGATTTGGAAAGCGCCGATATTGAAGTCAATCGCAGTTTTGCTGCCGTTTTCAACGAGTCTTCTTCTTTGTACAATAATGAAGATTACGATGGATTGACTGAATATTACGAGTTGCTACTCAAGCTTTATAATCACTTGGATACGGCCATGATTGGCAATTTGGAACGCAGCAAAATCACTAAGAAAACCATGCAGGAAACCTTGGCGCAAGTAGCTTCATTGCATTCTTCCAATGAAAAAAGCATGAACATTTTGCAGGGCTTGGTCAACGATGGGGTAGTCACTCCTGTGGTTATAGAAACTCTGAGTCGTGTGTATCAGAAAAATGGAGATACGGCCAAGGCAGAAGCCGCCATTCGCCAAGCATTAGAAGCGACCAAACACAACAACGCTATTTTCCAAATTTTGGTGAATATGTACGTGGCCCGTGGTATGGAAGATGCTTTGATGGAAGACGTAACGGCTCAAATCAATCGCAGTGTGGCGAATGGCAATCCTTCTGCAAATATGTACTACACCCGCGGGTATTTGATGCAAGAAGACGAGCGATACGATGAAGCCATCAGTGATTATCGCAAGGCCGTTGAGTTGGATCCTTTGCACTACGATGCGAACTTCAACTTGGGTGTGGCCTTGATGAAGTTCGAAAGTCGCAAATTGAACGATTTGTCTGGGGTTGAGCGAGATACAAAGCGATTTAAATTGTATGATGAAGCCATTGAATATTTAGAAGTAGCTCGTGATAACTACGATTACAGTGTCACGGATCAAGTCAATTTGTGCAGAGCCTTGATGCAGTGCTACCAGGAGACGGATAACGAATCAAAGGTGAGTTTTTATTTAGGTCAGAGCCGTTTGTTGCAAGACGTCGAGATCTATACCGGTTCATCTGTGGTGTACCGCATCTTGACCGATAACAAGAAAATGAGCATCTCATATTTCAACAAATTGGGCAAAACCAGCAGTGTTGACTTGCCAAGTCCCAACAGTGGATGGACGGAAACAGCTGATGGCTGGGAAAAACCCTTTGACTACGAAGATCGTTCTGGTGAGTTGATGCTGACCGCTCGTTTGATTGGAGAGGGAAGCCTGACCATTCAAATCATCGTAGATGGAAAAGTGGTAAGTGAAGCTGAAGCTAACGGTAACAAAGCCGCCGCATACACACGCATTTAATAGAAGAAGCCCGGCCCAGTGCCGGGTTTCTTTAGCAATTTTTAATTAACATAATGTAAATTATATTACAATTAGGCAATGATGCAAGAAACTGGATGAATGAAACCAGATCGCTAGCTCTATTCTATTGCATTACCTTGCCGTGCCGTGCACGGCCTGCCATGACCCACTGGCGCCCTACGATTGTTCCCATTCCCAAGATTGTTCGTGACAAACCGTGTTAGACAGATTTGAGTTTGCCTGGAATAAAAAACCCGGGATTTGGCAAAATCCCGGGCCTCAGTTCAAATCATTTGATTTTTTCAATTCTCAGCTCATTGCAAGACCCAAATGTCTTGGCTAATGATTTGGCCTAAGGCATTCAGCTGCTGAACGGTAAAGGTTCCTTTTGCTTCCATTTCCAGAGCAAACTCGGTCCCTCTGCTATCGCTGTTCAATTCCAGTTGTCGAACTAGTCGCCCAGTAGCCAGGTCCCGTATGTGCAAATGAGCGGCCTGGCTATTTAACATAATATAAGAACGTCCATTGCTGGGGTTCGGCTTGATTGTGCTAGTTGGAATGGATTCCTGAGATACACGCAAGGATTTGAACGCCATAAGATTGCTAGAGTCGCTTTGGCAGCCTGACTCGGCAAAAACACAGCGGTAATTTCCATTTTTTGTGATTTTGTGAATGCTGCCAGAACCTACTTGTGCCCCATTGCAGAACCAGGTGTAAGCTCCTGGTGTTCTCAGTGGTTCGGCATACAAAGTATCCCAACTCAAGCGAATGCTAAGATTGTCAAGGCCTTTGACTTCCTGATTGAAATCGATGCTATCTGAATAGACAGATGAAGCGATGCAATTTGTCTTACTTGACGTTACCGTGCAGCGGTACAAATGGCCTCTTTGAGCATTGTTAATGGAAAGAACACTCCCCTTTTCCCCATTTAGGTTGCTCCCGTTATCGCTCCATTGATAAGTCAAGGGAGAAGCACTTTTGTTTCCATTGGTTTCCATACTCAAGCTCAAAGCTGAAGAAATGCAAATGGGATTTTCAGAAGAAATTAGGCTTCCGTGCAAGCTGTCTTGCCATTCCACGCGAATCTTACTCGTTAAGAGAAAGCTGTCGTCTCCGGCTGAATTGCTGATGTCCAATCGTATCTGGTAAGTGCCTGCGCTGTCAAATAGAATGAACGGTTCAGGGCTGCTTGAATTTGTACCCGATAGATATCGGAACCCTTTGTTTGGGCTTATAGAATAAGCATAGGTACTGGGGTTGTTGATGGACAAGTCTTTGATGCTTATGCTTTTGCCGCTGCAAAGCTGGGTGTCAGATACAGAAAACTTGGCCAATGGAGAATCGAATCGCCAGGCATCACTGGTGAATACGCCACGTCCGTGAGAAACGGCCATAACCGTGTAATCAGATTCTCGCATTCTCAAAGCCATGGTACGAACAGCGCCCATTCCCGTCTGCTGGGCTGTCCATACAGGTGATGCGGCAAAGATGTCGTTGCAAGTATAGATACCCAATTCGGTGGCAATCAT
>JALRLA010000104.1 GCA_023254645.1 Bacteroidia bacterium | reverse complement strand
AGATTAGGCATCATGGTTTTCAGATTTTTGGGCTATTCGATTTATGCGGTAAAGCAATTGGGCTATCCAAGTGTATACCAGTATCCATCCGATAACGGCTGGGTAAAAAACAAGTTTGAGGGTGTCGTCCAAGTCATACTTTTTGAAACCGACTGTTCCACCACTGCCCGGATGCAAGGTGTTGCTTGACAATTTGGGCATGATCCATATCAAGGCGATGAACAAGGGGAAAACAAAGATTCCATAAACGCTGGACAAACGGGCGCGCTGCATGGGGTCTTTCAAGGTTGAACGAAGCAAGAGGTAGGCGAAGTACATGATCATACCCAAAGCCACCCCATTCAATTTGGGATCTCGGGGCCACCAGGACCCCCAAGTGGCTCTGGCCCAAGCCGATCCCGTTACACACCCAATGATGCCAGCCAACAAAGCCACCCTGATCAGGGCATCGGCACGCAGGTCATCGTCCAATCGTCCCTTTGATAAATAGCGAATGGCGTACACCACCGAAAACAGCAACAAAAACATCATGGCAAACCACATGGGAACATGAAAAAACTGGTTGCGAATGCTTTCGTTCAATATCGGTCTATGGGGGAAGCCGGTGGTCCAATCGCCGTCTTGCTTGTAGGAATTAGCCGCTATTTGTGCGGTTGTATCCCCATTGTTGCAACTGGAGTCCAGCCAAACAGCATCGGGAAGGCTGATCCAATTGGATTGGGCCTGATCATTTTCGAGTCGTATGAAAACCGTGTAAAGACGATTAAAGGCATTGTTGCCTTGGCTGGCATTGGGAGCAAAGCTGGCACTCACTTGGCCATTTTTACTTTGAATTTCGCCTTGGTTGAGCCATTGAATGGGTCCAGACTGAAGCAACAATTGACGAGCTTGCCAATCTTCAGGAACGTTGTAGACATAGGCCTTCAATTGGGGATTCGTACCACTGAGCTTCTGAGGGGCTACATCGAGTATTCCCGGTTTCAATGGGATGAACAAACCTGCAGTCAAGGTCGTTAACACCAGGATCAGTCCCAGTGCTTTCCAAGCTTGCTTGCCTATGAAGGTATTGATTTTCATTGTTTTCTGCGCTTCATTTCTCGTTCGATCAAGCTGAGTTCACGGCCCGCCTGACCTTTGGCTGAAGTGTTTTCTTGTGCTCTCCTGAGAAGATAGGGCATTACCGCTGAAATCGGACCATAAGGCACATATTTGGCGACATTGTATCCGGAGTGAGACAAATTGTAACTGATGTGATCGCTCATGCCCAGCAACTGGGAGAAATAGACCCTTGAACCTTCCATTTCCCCCTGTTCTTGCAACCATTTGGCCGCCAAGAGACTGGAGTCTTCGTTGTGCGTGCCAATGCAACAGGAGATGCGAGGATGTTCCAAACACCATTGTACTGCGGCATTGTAATCGCGATCGGTAGAGGCCTTGTCAACTTGTATGGGGCTCTGGTAACCCATTTCTAGAGCCCGTGCTCTCTCCTTTTCCATGTATGCTCCTCGAACCAATTTGAATCCCAAATGGCAGGAGCACATTTCCGTCTGTTCTTTCAAATAGGCAAGACGATCGTGACGATACAATTGAATGGTGTTGTAGACAATACAGGATTCCTGATTGTACAAATTCATCGCTTCTTCGGTTAAACGATCAATGGCATCTTGTATCCAAGATTCTTCTGCATCGACAAACAAACGAACTTGTTTTTCGTGAGCCATTTGGCAAATGGAATTGAAACGGGCCTTGCCCCTTTCCCATTGAATTTGTTCAGCCTCGTTCAACTCCCTGCCTTCGCTTTGAGCATGAAGCAAGTCGAATGAAACGATGCCGGTAACCTTGAATACCGAAAACGGTATTCGTGCATCTTGTGAAGCCTTAATAATGGTTTCCATCACCTCAACGGCTGTTTGGTCGAATGCTTCTTCGCTCTCTTCTCCTTCAACGGAATAATCGAGAATGGTACCTATGCCTGAGGCGTTCAATTTCGAAATGGCCGTCTCACTGGCTTGCATGGACTCGCCCCCACAAAATTGCTCGAAAATGGTGGCCTTGATGATGCCCTTTAAACCCAAGGCGATGGTCAGTTTGGAAAGCCAGGCTCCATTGTTCAATAAGAAGCTGGAATTGAAGGAACGAAACAGCCATTGAGCCTTGCGCAATTGAAAATTACTTTTATGCGCAAACGCCACTTTCGTATTGTCGAATGAAGGCAAATGGGACACCTCGTTCATGTGAGTACAAAAATACGGGGCGACAGGCTCAGAACAAAGAAGAAACCTAGGGAATACGAAGATTCAACAGGTCGACCACCTCTTTCAATTTGGGGTGTTTCTCCATCAAATACTCCAACTTCTCTTTATCAGTATAGGGCCTTCTCGCTTCGCTTTCTGATTCCTTGAGTACAAACGAAACACTCAAGCCCCTCATGCCCAATTCTCTCTGCAAGAAGGGAATCAAATCAGAGCGAACTTCTTCTAGGATTTCTTTGACATGAACAGCCGAAAATGCCGCTAGAATTTCTTTGTCTTGCCAGCTCAGATCAGCTTGGCTCAGAGAACCATTGATGCGAGGCGTTTGTTTCGAGCACCAAGTTGACCAAACCGATTTGATTTGGTCCAATGTGAGGGCAATGTTGGAAGTTGGTTCTTCTTGAACTGCGTCTGATAGAACTTCATGGCTCGCTACCTCCACTGTAGGGGCCTCTTTCTTCATGGCCTTAAAAGCCTCAAATCCTTTTGATAGGGGTAATTTGGCTTTTTTTATGGTAGAAGTTGGCGGTTCTTTAGAAACAGATTCCGACGCTGAGCTAGGAAGCGGATTCGAAGCAGCAACCGTTGAAGTTGCTTTGTCTGGTTCTACGCAAATGAGAGCTTCAGGTTTGTAAGCTCGATCAGATATTGGCTTCGCATGATTTAGGTTAAGGCCTTTTTTTTTTAACTCTTCAAATGAAGGCAAGGCGCTCAT
>JALRLA010000039.1 GCA_023254645.1 Bacteroidia bacterium | reverse complement strand
AAGCGCAAATCACCGTTAAGGTATGCATCAGCGGTGGCTTGAATGTCGGCGTAGGGGCCAAGACCCATGTAGTAGCCGAGATTCTGCAAGTAGTAACTCTTGTTGAATTGATTGAAACCGTAGCTCGGGAAAATCAAACCGTTGCGCTGACCCTTTTTAATGGGGGCAAGCCCAAAGGGCAAGGCAATGGGAGTGGGGATTCCAGCAATGATCAAGTTCGCAGGTCCAAACAAAACCTTGTTGTCGGGCATGACTTTGACTTGTTTGGCATTCAGATAAAAATGCGGATGGTCATCCGTGCAAGTGGTGATTTTGCCTGCTGCACCGACAAAATGGCCATTGTTTTCTTTCAAAACCGCACCCAATTGAATGTGGGCTTCATCTTGGCTCAGTTTTAGGCCATATACCCTTCCTCTTTGAGATTGGGCATTGTATATCAGGCTATCAGCGGTGTAGCGATCAGCGCCATCTGCCAGTTCAGGCTTGTCGGTGTAGGTCCCCGTGCTATCTGTTCGGCCAACTGCATGCAGAACCTTGCTGAGCAGATGAATGTCGATTTGGTACGCATCCAGTTGAGTTTGGCCCATATCCAAATGCGCTTGATCATATAGGCTGGCCTGGTTGGTGGATAATGACAAGACCATGGAATCGTGAGATTGGTAATGTATCGCGCTTTCGATTCCTCCCTTTCGCACAGGGCTGTCTGTAATTTTAGACGAATCAACCTGAGCCCCTAACCACGAAGGGATAGCCAAGGCCATAATCGACAGCAGTCTACCTATTAACAGGGCAGGAGCAGAAAAGTAGGTATGGCTTTTGCAAGACATGGTCACAGCAGTGCGAAATTCGGCAAAAATTACGCCAGGCTAACTACGATGTCTCTATTTCAGCAAAAAGCAACTCCAATGATTCGATTTTTTGGGCTCTTGAGCGCTTGTTCCATATTAATGTTGGGTCTGCGTTCAAACCAAGTGGCACCTCGCACAGCGAATGGCGAGGTCAATACCATCGTCATCGATGCGGGCCATGGCGGTGATGATCCGGGTAGCAATGGGGCAGGAGAGGTATGGGAGAAACAGATCACTTTGGCCATTGCCTTGAAGTTGGGTCAGTATTTGAAAGATTCCATGCCTGGCCTCAAGGTGCTGTACACACGAACAACAGACAAAACGCTCAAGCTTTCTGATCGGCCTGCTTATGCCAATCGAAATGAAGCCGACCTGTTTGTTTCCATTCACTGCAATTCGAACACAAGCAGTAGCCCCAAGGGTAGCGAGACATACTTCATGGGCTTGCACAAGACCGATGGAAACCTGGATGTAGCGAAGCGCGAAAATGCGGCTATTGCCTACGAATCCGATTATTTGGAGAATCAGAGTTACGGCGGGTTTGACCCCAATTCTCCAGAGGCCTACATCATTTTTAGTTTGGTGCAAAACGCATTCCTTGAGCAGAGTTTGCGTTTGTCTTCTTTGGTCGAGCAAGAAACCCAAAAAGTCAGTCCCATT
>JALRLA010000132.1 GCA_023254645.1 Bacteroidia bacterium | reverse complement strand
TCGTAGCAGGAGCCGTAGTTCCGGCAACCTCAACCTTTGTGGGTCGGGTATTTGATCGAAACGGAATCAACGCCACCGGTGCAGGTATAGGCAGGGATATGCTGCTCATTTTGGACGAAGGGACTGAACGCGAACAACAATGGGTGGTCAATGATTATTTTACCTATGATTTGAACAGTTACCAGCGCGGAACCGTTTCGTTCCCGCTTCCTACCTTGGCTCCTGGCAAACATACCCTTCGCTGCAAAGTATGGGATATCTACAACAATTCAGGTGAGGGTAAAACGAACTTCGTCGTAAGCCCGGGCCGCGAATTGGTGATCAGTCGACACGGTATGGTGCCCAATCCTGCCCACGCGGGTTCGAAAATTTCAGTGACCCACAGCTTGCCCGGAGATGATTTGCAAGTTACCTGGCAGTGGTTGGATATGGCCGGACGCGTTGTGAGACAAGAAACAACCCAAGAGAGCAGCAGTTTGACCACTTTGTCTTGGTCTCCTTGGGGGCAAAATTCGGCGCAGGGACCTGATCCATTGCCTCAAGGCATGTACCTGTATCGCGTTCACATCAGCACCCTTGACGGCTTGTCGGCCGTTTGTGGTGGTAAATTTGTGTGGACCGGTCAATAATGGCAATAATTGAGGTTTTTTCCCGTTCTAAAAACGAGCAAATTTTCAGCTTTGTTTCGCCTAGCGAGCGGAGTCACTTATTTTTGTTTCCAACACCATGAAAAAATTCATTCTCGGATGTGGCCTTGTGGGTTTGACCCTGAGCGGCGTTAAAGCGCAAATTTCTGCCACGCAATTGGCGGGCCAGTTGAACACGGTCACCACCATGGTTCCTTTTTTGACCATCACTCCTGATAGCCGTTCGGCGGCCATGGGCGACGTAGGAGTCTCCTTGTTTGCACCTGATGCCAACAGCGTTCACTGGAACATGGCCAACTTGGTACACGCTGAAAAGCAGAGTGGATTTAGCTTGTCGTATGCTCCTTGGTTGCGCCAGTTGGTAGACGACGTAGGGTTTTCCTATTTGGCCGGATATGCCAAAGTGGGTGACAATAGCGTGGTGGGCGGTTCGTTTCGTTATTTCTCGTTGGGCAACATCAATTTCACTGACTTTGAAGGCAATCCTACAGGAAACTTCAATCCCAATGAAATTGCCATTGACGGCGGATACGCCACATCCTTCAATCGCCAAATTTCCATGGGTGTCAACTTGCGTTTCATTTACAGCAACATTGCTGGAAACCGCGCCATTCAAGGGATAGACTACCGCGCTGCCATGGGCGGAGCTGGTGATATTTCCTTCAACTACAACGTTTTTGAAGATCGTGGACCTCAGAATAGCGATTTGAAATTTGGATTCAACATCCAGAACATCGGTTCTAAGATGACCTATTCTAGCAAAGAGAAGCGCGATTTCATTCCAACCAATTTGAAATTGGGTGTCGGTTATCATACCGAGATGGATGATTACAACAGTTTCTCTGTGTACATGGATATCAATAAGTTGTTGGTGCCTACTCGTCCATATTACCTCGTTTCATGGGACGGTCGCAGCGATTCCATGATCAATGGTATTCGTCAGTTCGTTGGCACCGATCCCAATGTTTCGGTACCTCAAGGCATGATTCAATCCTTCTACGATGCTCCTGGAGGAATGCAGGAAGAGTTGAAAGAGTATATGTTGAGCATTGGTGGCGAATATTCGTACAATGATCAATTCATGGCTCGTGCGGGTGTCTTTTACGAAGCTCAAACCAAAGGGGGGCGTCAATACGGAACCTTGGGTTTTGGATTGAAATTCGAGACACTGACAGTAGACGCTGCCTACTTGATTCCTTTTGCTAATCGCCATCCCTTGCAGAACCAAATGCGGTTCAGCTTGCATTTCGATTTAGCTTCGGCAAAGGCGAAATAATCGCTGCTCCTTGGTTTTTGGAGGCTAAATTTGCCTGATGTCCAAGGCTAGACAAACTTTACTTGACAAACGCGCTGCCGCCCAATTGGGTGGAGGACAGGCTCGCATTGAAGCTCAACACAGCAAAGGGAAGCTCACGGCCCGTGAGCGCATCCAAATTGTCTTAGACGAAGGTAGTTTCCAAGAAATTGGGGCATTCGTTACCCACCGAAGCAAAGACTTCGGCATGGAAAAGCTGAGCATTTTAGGAGATGGAGTGGTGACCGGTTACGGCCGAATTGAAGGTCGTCTGGTTTATATATTTTCTCAAGACTTTACTGTTTTCGGAGGCTCATTGAGCGAAACCCATGCAGAGAAGATTTGCAAAATCATGGAAATGGCCATGGACAACGGTGCCCCATTGATCGGATTGAATGATTCAGGTGGAGCCCGCATTCAAGAAGGAGTGGTGAGCTTGGGTGGGTATGCCGATATCTTTTATCGGAATGTACAAGCCAGTGGGGTCATTCCACAAATCTCAGCCATCATGGGCCCTTGCGCAGGGGGTGCGGTATACAGTCCTGCTCTGACTGATTTTATTTGCATGGTAGAGGGAAGCAGTTACATGTTTGTAACCGGTCCCAACGTCGTAAAAACGGTTACCAATGAAGAGGTTAGCAGCGAAGATTTAGGCGGTGCCTCTGTGCACGGTTCTAAGAGCGGGGTAGCTCACTTTACCATGGCCAATGAAATTCAGTGCTTGCACGGTATACGCCAGATGATCAGCTACATGCCCTCCAATTGTGAAGAGAAGGCGCCCTTTATGGATTATGAGGCCGGAAACGAAACCCGCGAAGCATTGGCCAATGTGGTCCCAGAAAATCCCAATCATCCCTATGACATCAAAGAGGTGATCGAGCAGGTGGTTGATTCGGGTTCCTTCTTGGAGGTTCACAAGAATTTTGCTGAGAACATTGTGGTCGGGTTTGCTCGTTTGGCAGGACGGAGCATCGGTGTAGTAGCGAATCAACCGGCACACCTAGCGGGTGTTTTGGACGTGCACAGCAGTCAAAAGGGCGGTCGTTTTGTACGCTTCTGCGATGCGTTTAATATTCCCTTGTTGGTATTTGAAGATGTACCCGGGTTCTTGCCAGGTACTGACCAAGAGTGGAACGGAATCATTACCAATGGAGCCAAGCTGTTGTACGCTTTTAGTGAAGCGACCGTTCCTCGCATTACCGTCATTACTCGTAAGGCATACGGTGGCGCTTATGATGTCATGAACTCCAAGCACATTGGGGCCGATATGAACTTTGCTTGGCCTACAGCTGAAATTGCGGTCATGGGAGCCAAAGGGGCGGCTGAAATCATTTTCAAACGAGACATTCAATCGGCAGCTGATCCGGCTCAAGCATGGAAAGAAAAGGAACAAGAGTATTCCGATTTGTTCACCAATCCCTATCGAGCTGCGGAGCGTGGATTTGTCGATGAGGTTATATTGCCCGAAGAGACACGGGAGCGCTTGATTGCGGCTTATGCCATGTTGGAAAACAAGGTAAAGAACAACCCCAAACGCAAGCACGGGAACATCCCTTTGTAATTGCCGATTTTTTAAAAAATAAGGGAAAAAGGCAAAAAAATGCCCGTTTTTCCCTGTTTTGGCTAAAAAAAACGACCAAAAAGGCCGCTTTTGTCGTTATTTTGCCAGCTCTAAAAAATCCTCTTATGGACTTAAAAGAAATTCAACAACTCATCAAATTTGTCTCTGTAAACGGAGTCGACGAGGTTGCGATTGAGCGCAAAGACTTCAAATTGCACATCAAAAAGAATGCTGTTCAAGTAGTTTCAGCTGCACCCGTATCCGCCGCTGCTCCCGCTCCCGTTGCTGCAGCGCCTGCTGCCGCCGCTGCTCCTGCTGCACCGGCTGCACCGGCTGCAAGTTCGGCCTCTGACGATTCCAAGTATATAGCCATTAAATCCCCCATGGTTGGGACTTTCTATCGCTCTAGCAATCCAGAATCTCCTTCATTCATCAATGTAGGCGATGACGTGAAGGCTGGAAAAGTCGTTTGCATCGTAGAAGCGATGAAATTGTTCAATGAAATCGAAAGTGAAATCAGCGGCAAGATTGTGAAGGTATTGGTTGACAATGCTTCTCCCGTTGAATACGATCAACCACTTTTCTTGGTTGATCCTTCCTAATCGTTCATTGCCATGTTTAAGAAAATTCTGATCGCCAACCGCGGTGAAATTGCGTTGCGCATCATTCGCACTTGCAAAGAAATGGGCATCAAGACCGTTGCTGTTTACTCAACGGCTGATCGAGATAGTCTGCATGTGCGCTTTGCCGATGAGGCCGTTTGCATTGGCTCTCCACAAAGCCGCGATAGTTATTTGAGCATGCCCAGAATCATGGCGGCTGCTGAGGTGACCAACGCTGATGCCATTCACCCGGGTTATGGTTTCTTAAGCGAGAATTCAAAGTTTTCGGCTTTGTGCCGAGATCACGGTATCAAGTTTATCGGCGCCACACCTGAGCAGATTGATCAGATGGGTGATAAGAGCAACGCCAAAGACACCATGAAGAAGGCAGGAGTGCCCACCATTCCTGGTTCTGATGGTTTGTTGGAAAGCATTGAGCAAGCCAAAAAGCTGGCTGTTGAGATGGGCTTCCCTGTAATCATCAAAGCCACTGCTGGTGGTGGTGGTCGCGGTATGCGCATCATTTGGTCTGCTGACGAAGTGGAAAATGCTTGGAACAGCGCAAAGCAAGAGGCTGGAGCGGCATTCGGAAACGATGGCTTGTACATGGAAAAGTACATCGAAGAGCCCCGTCACATTGAAATACAAGTGGTCGGTGACCAATACGGAACCGTTTGCCATTTGTCTGAGCGCGATTGTTCGATTCAGCGTCGCCACCAAAAATTATTGGAAGAAACCCCTTCTCCCTTTATGACCGATGAGCTCCGTGAGAAGATGGGAGCGGCGGCCAAAGCGGCGGCAAAAATCATCCAATACGAAGGCGTAGGAACGGTTGAGTTCCTGGTCGACAAGCACCGCAACTTCTATTTCATGGAGATGAATACCCGTATCCAGGTGGAGCATCCTGTTACTGAAGAGGTGATCAATTACGATTTGGTGAAAGAGCAGATTTTGATTGCTGCTGGTGTGCCCATTTCAGGTACTGACTATTTGCCCACCAAAGCAGCCATTGAATGCCGCATCAATGCCGAAGATATCTACAACAACTTCCGTCCATCACCTGGTAAGATTCAAGTATTGCACAAGCCTGGTGGCCACGGTGTTCGCGTTGACAGTCATATCTATGCAGGTTACAGCATCCCGCCCTATTACGATTCCATGATTGCTAAGTTGATCGTTTCGGCTCAGACACGTGAAGAAGCCATTGTGAAGATGGAGCGTGCTTTGCAAGAATTCATCATAGAGGGCATTCACACCACCATTCCCTTGCAATTGCAACTCATGAAAGATCCCGATTTTAGAGCGGGAAATTTCACGACAAAATTCATGGAGACCTTCAAAATTCAATAACAAAAAAGCCGCCCATCGGGCGGCTTTTTTTATGCT